>JAJXXN010000138.1 GCA_021781075.1 Acidobacteriota bacterium
ACGGTGGAAATGCTGTCGCGGTTCCGGACGGCGAAGGAGCAGAAGGAGATTGTGGAGCGGGTTGCATCCGGCAAGGTGGACATACTCATCGGCACGCACCGGCTGTTGTCAAAGGACCTCAAGTTTCAGGACCTTGGGTTGCTTATTGTGGATGAGGAGCAACGCTTCGGCGTGCGGCACAAGGAGCGGCTCAAGCAGATGCGGCGCGAGATCGATGTGCTGGCGATGAGTGCCACGCCAATCCCGCGCACCCTGCACATGTCGATGGTGGGGTTGCGCGACATGAGCATCATCGAGACGCCGCCGAAGGACCGTATGGCAATCCAGACGGTGGTGGCAAAGTATGACGAGAAGATTGTGCGCTCGGCGGTTGAGGTGGAGCTGGAACGCGGCGGACAGGTTTATTTTGTGCACAACCGGGTGGAATCGATCTATGAAATTGCCTCGCGCGTACAGGAGCTGGTGCCGTCAGCGCGTGTGGTTGTGGCGCACGGGCAGATGGGCGAAACGGAACTGGAACGGGTGATGCTGGCCTTCATGCGCCACGAGTATGACGTGTTGGTTGCCACCAGCATCATTGAGAACGGACTTGATATTGCGCTGGCCAACACGATCATCATCAACCGCGCTGACCGGCATGGCTTGAGCGAGCTTTACCAGTTGCGCGGCCGCGTAGGTCGATCGAACCGCCGCGCGTATGCCTACCTGCTGATCCCCTCGGAGAAAGACCTGACCGAGATTGCGCGGCGGCGGTTGGCGGCGCTCAAGGAGTTCAGCGACCTCGGCGCCGGGTTCAAGATTGCCGCGCTTGATTTGGAACTGCGCGGGGCGGGCAACCTGCTGGGCGGCGAGCAAAGCGGCCACATTGAGTCGGTGGGGTTTGAGCTGTACACGACGATGCTGGAAGAGGCGGTGGGCAAGCTGAAGGGCACAGGGAAGGCTGAAACCGTCTCCGCGCAACTGAACCTTGGGATATCGCTTCGCCTGGATGAGCAGTATGTGCCGGAAGAGAACCAGCGGCTGCGGCTGTATAAGAAGATTGCCGGGGCAACTGATGCCGCGGCAGTTGTCGAAATACGCGCCGAGCTTGAGGACCGTTATGGGACGATGCCGGACGCGGCTGTCTACCTGCTTGAGGCGGCGGAGGCGCGGCTTGAGGCGGAGCGGCTGGGCATCCAGCAGATTGACCGCAAGCGCAACGAGCTGCTGCTGAAATTCACGGAGAAATCGGCGGTCAACCCGGAGCAGTTGATGCGGGTGGTCAGGCAGCACGCCAAGCGCGGCGCGCAGTTCACGCCGCAGGGGGTATTCAAATACCCATTGAAATCGCTGCGCGCGGACGAGTTGCTTTTGGAACTGCGTGAACTTCTTTCCGCCCTTGCACCTGAAACCACCACTGTTCATTGAAAAGCAATCAACTCCGGCGAGGGGGGATTGTATTCTGGATGGGCAAATTGAAACTGCAATAATTCTCGCTGCAACCAGGAGGCTCAGCCGGCATGAGTCAAAGAATCAAGAAGGCGGTCTTTCCCGCGGGCGGTCTGGGCACGCGCTTTTTGCCCGCGACGAAGGTGATTCCCAAGGAGATGCTGGCGTTGGTGGACAAGCCCATCATCCAGTACGGGGTTGAAGAGGCGATCCACTCCGGCATTGAGCACATCATCATCATCACGGGCCGCGGCAAAGGGGCGATGGAGGACCATTTTGACCACAGCTTTGAGCTGGACACGACGCTCGAGCGGCGTGGCAAGCATGAGTTGCTGGCCGTATCAAAGCAGGTGGCGTCATTGGCGCGCATCAGCTATGTGCGCCAGAAAGAGCCACTGGGCCTTGGGCACGCCGTGCTGTGCGCCAAGGACCTGGTGGGCAATGAGCCGTTTGCGGTGATTCTGCCGGATGATGTGATTGATGCCGAGGTGCCCTGCCTGAAGCAGATGATGGATGTGTTTGAAGAGAAGGGCGGGTCGGTGATAGCGACGCAGACGGTGGAAGGGCCCGCGATCAGTGCCTACGGCGTGCTGGCCGGGGAGACGGACCCATCCAACCCGCGTCTCTTCAACACGACGGGAATGGTGGAGAAGCCAAAGTACGAGGAGGCGCCGTCGAAGCAGGCAATCATCGGGCGGTATATTTTGACGCCGCGCGTCATGGGACTTTTGGAGGAAACCAAACCGGGCGCGGGCGGCGAGATCCAGTTGACGGATGCCATTCGCGCGCTGCTGAAGGAAGAGAAGATTTACGGCTACAATTTCGCGGGTCGACGGTATGATGCGGGCGACAAGTTTGGAATGCTGGAGGCGACTGTTGAGTTTGCGCTGAAGCGGGAGGAATTCGGCGAGCGATTCCGTCAATATTTGAAGGGTTTGCGGTTGTAGGCTGGTTCAAGGCGTGGGCGGCGGAGTGTGTTCCGCCGCCATTTCATTTTTGGGAAGGATTATTAGTGTCTGGGACGGCAACTTGTGCCGCAACGCTGGCGGGGCCGAGTGTTCCATCGGCGGATTGATAGGAGATGCGGTAAGAGTGCGACATGCCGGGCTTGGGGTCAAAGTCGGTGACGGTGGTGCCGCTGGTTGGCCCCGCGATGCGCATCCACGGACCGGTGCCGCCGGCTTGCCTTTCGACAATCACGGCCAACCCGTTTGTGGGCGCGGCAAAGGTGATTGAGACGTGGGCGAAGGGGGTGGCTGTGAAGGCCGCAACCGGCGCGGCGGGCGCGGCGATCAACGGCGCGCCGATGCGGATAACCACCTGCCTGCCCGGGTTGCTGCGATAGCCGTTTTTGCCAACTGCGACGATGCGGTAGTAATAATGCTCGCCGGGCTTGACGTACAGGTCGTTGAAGGTGCGCGCAGTGGGTGGCAACGGGTCGCCGATGACCACACCGGTTTCATTCTCCGCGCCAGAGCGCAGGACGAGGAAGGAGGCAACCTTCTCCGTTGGGGGCGCGGGTTCAAAGCCGAGTTGCGCCTTGCCGTCCAAGCCGGATGCGCTGTTGATGGTCGGCGGCTCAGGGATGGAGATATCGGGCAGCGTCACACGGGCGATCGTGCTCGGGTGGCCTTCCACACTGTCAAAGGTTACGGCGACGATGCGGTATTCCATGGTTGCATCGGAGGCATTGCCGATCGGGTCGTCATAGCGCGGTTCAACTGTGAGGTGCGAGTTGAGCCGGACCCATGGATTGTTGGTGCCGTTCATGATGTGGCGCTCCACAAAGTACCCGGCCACCTGGGCGATAGGCTGCCAGGTCAGACGCACGCGGGTGTGGCCAAGAGCAGCGGTGAAGCCCTGTACGGCGGGCGGAGACCCTTTGGAGCGCGCCAAAGCCGATGCTGGTTTTGAGGGATCGCCCAAATCCCCGCGCGCGTTGACCGTGCGAACGCGGTAATAGTAGAGAGTGCCCGGGTGGGTGCTTTCATCCACATACTCTGTTGTTTGTGGTGAAAGGGCTTGTGCCTGCAGCGCCTCATAGGGGCCATCGAAGAGGTGGGCGCGTTCAACGAGGTAGCCTGCGAGGTTCGGATTCTGGCGTGCGGGCCAACTGACGGTGATTTTGCCGGGCGCGGCGGTCGCGTTCACCGGCTGCGGCGGCTGCATTGCCGCTGAGTCCTGATGGAAGTAATGGAGCGTTGCGGGCCGACTGCGGCGTCCAAATGCGTCGATGGAGTAGACGTAGTAGACCAACTGCTGATTGCCCGGCGCATTGGCATCAAGGAGCAGGGGGATTCTTGCGTCCCAACTGGTGCCGGCAATGATGGGCTTTGCATTGACCGGTGCGTTGCCCTGGTCCTCGCTGTCGCGCTCGACGGTGTAGGCGATCACCGGCATCATGGGGTCGTCCGTCGCCGGCGGGCTCCAGCCCAGCGAAACCCCCTTGTAACTGGTTGAAGCTTGCAGGCTGCCCGGCGCAGGCGGCAGCGGGGATGCGGCGGAGGAATCGATTGGTTGCGAGCGCAACAAGTAGGACGTGGGCTTGCCGCCAGCATCGAGCGCCGTGACCGTGTATCTCCTCAAGCCTGCCGGAACATGTTGCAGGCTCCAACTGATGCCGAGTGCGCGTGCATAGGGCGGGTCGCTCAGTACGCGGAGGATGAGAATCCCGTAAAGCTGCTTGAGCTGTGTTTGGTCCTGTGCGTTGTGAAATGCATCGGGTAATTTTTTGATGGCATCTGCGTCCTCGATGGAGACCTTCGAGAGCGCGGCCGGATCGGCGTGTGCAACTTTCGGGACCAGGACGTTGCCCGCGGAGTCGGAGATCTGCCAGCCATTGAAGCTCCATTGCGCGGCTGATGGAATCCAGAGGAGAGAGATGCCGCCCCTGCCGTCGGAGACTGCGAGGACGGCCTTGCTACCCTCCTGCGCGGATGTGGAGGAGGAGGCAAACACGCAGAGGCAGACAAGCACGAAGAAAAAGAGTTTCTGTTTCATCATTCAACCTACAAGTGGACCGTGAAGCTGACGGAGGCGCCAAAGGGCAGGCCCAGGGTTGCCGAACCTTCGAGATCAACAGGAAGCGCCTCGGCGTGGATGTGGGCGGAGACGCCCGCACTGACGCAGACGCTGCTGACGCAGGCGCCGGCCGAGACGTCGGCGTTGAAGTCGCCGGAGATATGCGGTTGCGGCGTGATGGTGAGGCCGACTTCCACATCGCCGCGGATATAGGCGGAGATGGAGGAATCACTGCCCGCGGTGAGGTTGATGCTTTCGCCGCCTCCGAGCGAAAGCCCCTGCGCGGAGAGCATGACATACATATTGGAGCTCATGCCGAGGAGAGTGCCGGTGATACGCGGGCCGTTCTGCTTGCCGGCGTCGATATGCCACGGTGCGCTGGGGCCGAAGTGAACATCAATCGCCGCGTCATTGGGGCCGGAGCCGAGGCTGAGTTGGAAGACGCCACCGAGCAGGCTCATTGCGCCCCAGGCGCGCGCGTCAAAGTTGCCGCCGGCATATTGCAGGTAGCCCTGGAACTGGCCATTTCCGTTGTCGGGCGGATCCAAAATCCAGGAGTGGAAGTTGAGGCGCGCGCCGGGCGTGGAGCCGGTTGCCTCGATGGTCAGGTCGCCATCAACGGTGAGGGTGAATTGGTCCGGCGTGCCCAGCCGCACACCGGCGTCGAAGAGAAACGAATTGTCGATCTGAGGAGTTTGCGATTCGAGGGAGTTCTGGTCCTGGAATGCGCTGATGGGGAAGTTGTGACCCAGTCCGCCATTGATGCGGTAAAGATTGAGCACCGGCGGCGGGCCGAGAATCATGATGCCGTCGGGGCCAAGCGGCACGGTGACGCGCGTGATCCAATAATCATGGCCGCCCATGTAGCCTAGCCGGAACTCACCCTTGATGGGCGGACCGCCGAGGGACGAAAGGTCCACCGACCCGGAGACTACATCCTCCGGCGAGTTGCTGGAGTTGCCGGCTCCGCCCGAGTTGGCCGAATAGATGGGATGAATGTGGGCGTTGGCGCTGGGGTTGTTGGAACCCGGCGGGTAGGGAACGTCCAGGGAGAAGGGGGCGAACGATGGCCCTGTGGTGGTGTAGTTGCTGTTGTTCTCATGCAGCGCGTAGTTGACGGAGACGGTTTGCGCCGGCATCACCTCGGAGAGATGAACCGAAGTGTTGAAGAGCGCGGCGAGGATTTGCGGGCCGGAGTTTGAGGCTGTGAGGTGCACGGAGCCGAGGTCGACAGGGATTTTGTTGAGCAGTGAACTGCCACCGAGCGGGATGTCGGCCGCCTGGGCGCCATTTGCAAAATAGCCGCGGCCATCCATGCCGTAGTAGAAGGCCTGGCCGTAGGAGGCGAAGGGCACGTTGCCGGCCGACCAGGTGAAGGTGGTGTTCGATTGCACCGCCCAGCCGAAGGGCTCGGAGAGAAATTGCAAACCGGCCGCATTCAAACTGAGGTTGCCGAAGGTGCGCGTGACGCTGGATGCGGGGATGGTGAGCGGGAAGCTGACCGAGGCCTGCTTGCCGCCGCCGGAGATGAGGGTGGCGTCGCCGGTGAGGTCAATGTTGAGGAACGGCACATGCACGTCCATGCCTTTGTAGTTCGCCGTGAAGGTTCCGTTGAAGGCGGTGGCTTCAATGTTGTTGAAGCTCACCGAGCCCTGGCCGTGCCTGGCAGAGAAGGGGCCAGTCTTCAGTGTGCCGCAAAGGCCGTTGCCGACCACGCCCCAGTCCGTGACTGTTGGTTGCAATGAGCTGGTGGCGACAAGGTCGAAGGTGTAGGGTGTGATGGTGAGTGAGGGGAAGCGCACGCCGACCCAATCCGCGCCACTGAGCGTGCCGCAGATGGGCTCGGAGGGTGCATCACCTGAGCCGTGGCTGAGGTCGATGCGCACGTTGTTCGATTGCATGGCGAAGCCGCTCCAGCCGATGAGCGATGTGGGGAGGGTGAGGTTTTCGGCGCTCCAGTCGCCATTGGCCTTCAGCTCCGCGCTCACGCCATTCCATGGCACGGGCTGGTTGGTGCTGGCGATGCGGAGCGTGTTGTCGGCAAGGGCCAGGTTGAGCGTGGCATTGATCTGACCGCCAGCGCTGCCCGCCAGATGCTGGATGCTGCCGGTGACGCCCGGCACCGATGGATGGAGCGCCATGTTCGGGGCCACGTCAATGGAGCCACTTTGCACATTCAATCCATCGGGCACGGACCAGTTTTTAATTTCTATCGGGATGGTCTGGTACTGGTCATAACCGCCGGAGGCGCCGTTGGCCATGTTGATGACCAGGGCGCCGTGGCCGTTGTAGACGCCGTTTTGGCCGGTGATGTTGTTTTGGATGCCGGTGATGACAAACGAGCCGCCGCTTTTGACCGGGAAGAGAAACTTGCAGGGCTGGCTGGGATTGGAGGCGACGACCTCGTAGATTTTGGCATTCGAGGCGACGTGCGAATCCGGCTGCGGGTTGGAGATCTGCTGGATGGCCTGCGAGAGCGCGCCATTGACATATTGCACCGGACCCAAACCGCCGATGGGAGCGTTGGAGGGCGAGAGCACGCCAACCTTGAGTGGGGGCAGATTGCTGCCCGCAGGAGCGTTGAGCGTGTTGAGGAGAGTTTGCGCCTCGCCGAGGTTGGGCGCGGCTTGTTGCTTGGTATTGCCGCCCCCGCCGCCCGCGTTCATCGTCAGCGATGCGGGAATCAGCGAGTTCACCGCGCTTTCGACAGGGTTGTTGAGGTTTGGCAGCGATGGCTGCGGCAGTGCATCGGCGGTGACGGAGACGCTGTGGTCGCCGAGTGGCTGATGGTGCAATGCAGGCGATGTGATCGGCGTGCTCTTGTCTACGATGATTGGCGGCTCGGGGATGGGCACTTGAATGGGGACGCCCATGAAATCCACCGTTTGAAAACCCTGGCGGGTCAGGTTCAAGCGTTTTGTGGAGGGGCCGAGTTCAATATTCTGCTGGCTCAGCACGCCATCCACATTCCAGGTGACCAGCGCCGGGCCGTGGCCATAGAAATAGACTGCCGTTGTAGCCAGGATTCCCTCGTCGCAGCTGCTGCAAATCGCGGCGGGGGGCACGTTCGGATGCAATGGCAGCGGGCCGCGCTCGGTGATGCCGGGCTTTTCCGCCTGCATGGGCGTCGCAGGCTTTTTTACTTCCATCTTCAAGAGCGAACCGGTCCCGGTCGCGAATCCGGAGATTTTTGTGAAGTCATGCACATCGTAGGGGCCAAAGTCCGGATCGTCGATCGCCTTCAAATGCAGAGGCCCATCGGCGGCCAGGTCTTCCACC
>JAJXXN010000144.1 GCA_021781075.1 Acidobacteriota bacterium
CAAGTTCACCCGCCAGATGCTCGCCGAAACCGGGCTCCTCGGCATGGTCGGCAAATCCGAGCGCGGCCCGGCGGCCATCGAGGCCATCAAGGAATTCGGCGCGGTCTACCTCATGGCCGTCGGCGGAGCAGCCTACCTTGTTTCCAAAGCCATTCGAGCGTCGAAGGTTCTTGCCTTTGCCGACCTTGGCATGGAGGCTATTTATGAATTTGACGTCGTCGATATGCCCGTCACCGTGGCTGTCGATTCCAAGGGAACAAGCGTGCACACCACCGGCCCCGCTGAATGGCAGCAACGTATCGCCGGCATCCCGATTCTCAACTGACTTTCTTTGCACGGGGATGACACCGCCATGGTGTGCGTCCCCGCTACAGCATCCAATGAAAAAGCGCCCGGCACGCCGGACGCTTTCATTGTTTTTTGCAAATTCAAGGCTGATTATTCAATCAGTTTTAATTGAGAGAAGTCTTACGGTTTGCCCCACCGGTACACAAACCCAATCGTAAACTCGGGGTTTGCCTGGATTGAACTGCCGTAGCCAGTCAAGGTGTATTCACCCGACAAGCGCGCTGCGAAGTTCGGCGTGACGTTGTAGTCGCCAAGGGCGGCACCGTTGAGGGCGAAGACTGCGCCGTCAGGATAGAGTCCAGTTGCGGTGGAGTTGACCTGGTAGCCCGAAAAATCACCGGAGTAGGTGCCATAACTAACGCCGGCCAGGGCGCGGCCATAGAGGGCATAGCGCGGGGTCTTGTAGAAGCGGTACACCGGCCCGATCATGCCGCTGTGCTGGTAGATGGCCGGATGGCTGATGTTGTTCACCTGCTGCTTCGGTTCTAAAAATGCGGTGCCATAATTTCCGCGAACATCAACCGTCACACCTAGGTCTTCACGGAGGAAGCGTGTGAAATCGCCGTTCCAAGACCACAAGGTGGCGCGCTGCAAACCATTGCTGAGGTTGAAACGCTCGTAGCCCCCCCCCAGGTATGCCTCATATTTATGCGAATAAGCGTCCTGGATTGCCTGCGCCCGGCGCTGTTCACGGCGCTTCTGGATGCGTGCCTGCACACTCATGCTGGGCTGGTCCTGCGCGGCCGGCTTGGCTGGCTGGCTGCTGGATTCACTGCTCTGGGCGCTGCCCGCCGCGGCCATACAAAGGGCCAGGGGCAAAATCAATTGGCGAAAAGAAAACATCGGTCTCAAAATTTCCCTTCAGGGCGGAAAAAATAGCCGCCTTTGTTATTAAATCATTCCCGGCATCAGTTTGGCGCGGGCGCTGTCGGCTGCCATCGGATGCGTCGTTTTCAGCTTGCCCAAAGCCATGTGGCTGAATTAGCTTGGGAGGGAATCTTTTCCACTACGGAGGTCCAACTTCAATGTCTCGTTTACTCGGTGGCGTGCTGCTCGGCGTGATTCTTGTGCCCTTGGCGGCATTTGCCTGGTTCCAACTTGGCCATCCCCCCGTGGCAGTGGCCGACCCGCCATTGCCCATGGAGCGCTTCATCACTCATATCCCGCTTCACGCGCGCATCGATCGCGAGATGGTCAAGACCCCGCCCATCGCCGTCAACGAGCAAAATCTAATCGCCGGTGCCCACATCTACCGTGAGCAGTGCGCGGCCTGCCATGGCCTCCATGATCTTCCGTCGAGCTTTGGCTCCCAGATGTTCCCGGATGCGCCGCCGCTTTGGCAGAAGCATAAGAACGGCGATGTTGTGGGTGTCAGCGACGATCCACCGGGCGAAACCGCATGGAAGGTGACCAATGGCATCCGCCTGACGGGAATGCCGTCTTACAAGAACATTCTCAGCGACGAGCAGATATGGCAGGTCAGCCTGCTTTTGGCCAACGCGGACAAACCACTGCCGCAGCCGGCACTTGATCTTCTCAAGACGCCGTTGCCGTCCGCCAACCTGGCGCCGGTTGTCGAGGCCAAGCCCGCCAAGTAGATGCTTGCAATCTGCTACCCTTGGTACGGAAGGCAGGTTTGTTATGCGGCTTGGTGAGTTGCTTCGCAAGGGATTTGGCCTCTTGCTGATGAGCTTTGGGATTTCGGTGACGAAAAAGCCCAAACCGACAGAAGAGGAAAAGGCCAAACCGGAATAAAATGGGCCAGCCACGCGGCTGGCCCTATTCTTGTTGGGAGAATGCGGTTTATCGCTGGGCGATGTTCATCGGCCCACTGTAGCCATCAGGTGGTGGCAAAATGACCACCTTCTGGCCGGGTGCGTCATGGATCCAATGATGATGGCCGTTGCCCATCTTCACGATTTCGAGCTTTACCTCGGTCAAACCGGTCTTAACAATGCCGAGTTTGGCCGCTGCGGCAAAGGAGAGGTCGATGATGCGGCCCGCATCCAGCACACCGCGGTCATTGATTTTGACCTGAACCGAGCGGCCGGATTTCTGGTCTGTCACTTTGACGATGGTGCCAAAGGGCAGGGTCTTGTGACAAGCCGTCATCTCGTACATATTAAAGCGCTCGCCGCTGGCGGTGCGGTGACCGTTGAGAACGGCTCCATACCAAGAGGCAATGCCTTCCAGCTCGTAATGGGGCTTTTTGCAAGCCGTGACCGCAGTCAAGGCCATGGGGCTGCCAGCCGCTGAGGCGGTTGTGGCAATTGGGGTTGTCCCGTTGAGGGCTGAGCTGCGCGACGTACGGCTGGGCAGCAGGGAAAGTGCAGAATCCAACTTCGCCTGGACCGGCTTTGCCGCCAGCACCAGGATTGCCGCCACAAGAAACAGTATTAGCACCCCAAGCGAGACCGCCTCGCGGGGAATTTGGTTAAAGGTTTTACGAATTTTGCTGGCGACTTTAGTGCCAGTTTGACGAAGATTCTTCATGTCTCTATTTTACTACTTGGTCAACAAAAAATATGCAATTCTGCCCATTTATCATCAATTAAGCCCGGGGTTGTTCTCGTAAAAGATTGATAAATTGGGCACTATCCGAAAGTTCCAAAATGAGAAAAAATTGCATTTTTTTTCGCCTCAGGGGCAGATAACGGTAAAGTCAGTTCTTACGATTTGGTTTTCGCCAAATCATCTCCTGCGTTTGCTCCTTTGGGCAGACCTGAAAATCCCTCCCTGGTTGATTACGAAATCGGCATGTGGAGCGGTTCCCGTTAGTGCGTCTTTCTATCTGACGCATCACTTCGGTTCCGGGTTGTTTGCGCTCAGACGGCGAGAATTGAACCATATAAAGCCAACTTGTTGAAGCCATTGACCAGGTGGGTTCACCGTCGCCGTAAGTGGCTGGCATGGTTTTGCCAATTTGCCTGTCAACGCGTCAGGATAGGAAGAGGGAACCCACTCGGTTCCCAGTCGCTCCACTCGTGAAAGCTCCCCCATGCTGGTCAGCACAGCCCCGTTCTTCGTCTATCTCGCCGCAGTATGCCTGCTCGCTTGGCTCACACGGAGCCGGCCGCGGCTGCAAGCGGCAGTGCTGGTATTGGCAAACCTCTTCTTTCTTGCCAAATTCAGCCTGGTTTACTTCGCGCTTCCCATTGCCGCCACATTTGACTTTCTCATCGCCCAGGCCATCCGAGCCTCTGACGAAAAACTCGCCCGCCGGCTTCTGCTCATGGCTTCGCTGGTTCTGAATCTCAGCCTTCTGGCGTTGCTCAAGGTAATTCCGCTGCTTGCCGCGGCTGGTGCCATGAAGTCCCTGACCTGGCTGCTTCCACTGTCGCTCTCGTTCTATTGCTTTCAATCCCTTACTTACACCATCGACATTTACCGTGGCGAGGCCGAGCCCACCACCAACTGGCTTGGATACCTCGCAGTCGCGCTGTTTTTTCCGGTGGTTACAGCCGGCCCCATTCCACGGACGGCCAAACTTCTCAAGCAGTTGGCCGCGCGGGTCGCACTCACTGAATCCACCGCCGCCCGCGCACTGCTGCTGATCGCAATCGGGCTGGTAAAAAAACTCCTCATCGCCGATTTTTTGACCAACAACCTGGTCAGCCGTATTTTTGACACCCCCGCCCTCTACTCAAGCGCGGAGATTCTTGCCGGGGTTTACGGCTACGCCCTCCAGCTTTTTTTTGATTTTTCAGGTTATACGGACATTGCCATCGCCGCTGGCCTGCTGCTCGGCTTTGAACTGCCGGAAAATTTCAATCGCCCTTACTTATCCGTCAATGTGGCCGAGTTCTGGCGGCGCTGGCACATCAGTTTTTCCCAGTGGCTGCGCGATTATCTTTTTGACCCGCTCCCCAAACGCCGCAAATGGCCGGTCCTTTCCTACAGCTATGCCTTCCTGAT
Organism: Acidobacteriota bacterium; assembly: GCA_021781075.1. Lineage (GTDB taxonomy): Bacteria > Acidobacteriota > Terriglobia > Terriglobales > Acidobacteriaceae > CAIMNN01. The sequence continues at coordinate 4,264 of JAJXXN010000144.1, forward strand.
CACCATGGCCCTTGGCGGCCTTTGGCATGGCCTCAGTTGGAACTTTCTCATCTGGGGCCTGCTGCATGGCGCAGCGCTCGGCATTGTCTTTGCCTGGAGCCGCTGGAAGCAGCAACGCCTGGGCCGCGCCCACCAGCCGGCCTGGTGGGGCAAACTTCTCGGCGGCCTGCTGACCTTCCACTTCGTTTGTTTTGCCTGGATATTTTTCCGCGCCACGACCCTCTCGAATGCCTTAGGGATTCTTCGCGGAATCGGGGAGTTCTCATGCTCAACTGGCAACCTCACGCCGCTGCTGCTTGGCATCATGGTTCTTGCCGCAATCTTCCACTCGCTGCCGCCAAAATGCTTTGACCTCACCGCTCTCTGGGTGGCGCGCGCTCCCTTCTGGGTGCAGGGTCTGGCGCTTGCCGGCCTTGTCCTTTTGATCCAAACCCTTGCTGGCCGCGGCTCCGCCCCCTTTGTTTATGGCAATTTTTAACCCGCAAGGCGAAGGCACGAACCCCACGTCGCCCACGGCGACGCAGCCCCGCCGCGCCTTGCTCAAAACCTTACAAGCCATCATTGTTTTTGCCTCCGCGCTTCTTGCCTGGCATGAGTGGGCCAATCCGTCGCAGGGGATGGATGCGTCGATTCTCATCGAGGCCTTCCGCATTCGTTTGCCCAAGCCGCCGGTGGCGATCCAACCCAAAGGGCACTCCATGGCGCCAACCATCTCCATTGGAGGCCAACTGACGGCGGATTCAAAGATTCTCTCCGACCCAGGCCATGAGCTCGACCCATTTTTTGCAGCGTTATGGGAGTTGGAGCAATCACCCCGAAGCGGCACCGTGACCATCCTTCACTATGGGGATTCGCCGACCACGGCCGACCTCATCACCGGCGACGTGCGCGCCAGTTTGCAGGACCGCTTCGGCGACGCCGGCCGCGGTTATACGCTGATCGCCAAGCCCTGGCCCTGGTACGGCCATCGCGGCGTTGAGGTCAGCGGGCATGGATGGCGCATCAAGACCGGCGTCGGCCTGATGCGCGAAGGCGTTTACGGCCTTGGCGGCGCGTCCTTCGAGGGTGATGCAGGCGCCAACTCCACCTTCAAACTCACGGAGAGCCAGCAGGCTTCGCTCACGGTGGAGTTTTACGCCACGCCCGAGGGAGGTTCCTTCACCGTCAGCGCGGATGGCGCGGAATTGCAAACCATCTCCACGAACGAGGGACAGGCTGGCATCAAATCCGCAAGCGTCAACCTGCCTCCCGGCACAAAATCTGTCGGCCTGCGGGTGACCTCCGGCGCAGTCCGGCTTTTCGGTGTGGACTTTCGCCGCGGGCCCGGGGTGGTATACAGCAGCCTTGGCTTGAATGGCGCCACCACCAGCGTTCTGGCCCGCACCATGCCGCCCGAACTATGGCGCCAGGCGCTCTCCGATGCCCGGCCACAACTCATCATCGTCAACTACGGCTCCAATGAAAGCAGCTTCGGCGCTTTTGTGCATAAAATGTATGCCGACGAATTGCGTCTGGCCATCCACCGCATTCGCACACTTTCGCCCGGCACTCCGATTCTCATCATGAGCCCGATGGACCGGGGCGAGCGCACGGGCCTGGATGAGATCCAAACCATGGCCACCATCCCCGAGATAGTGGCCATCCAGCGCAAGGTGGCCGCTGAAACCCATTGCGCATTTTTTGACACCTACGACGCGATGGGAGGTGAGGGGACCATTGCCCGCTGGTATGCGGCCAATCCCCGGCTGGTGACCGCCGACCTGCTTCATCCCACCCCGCAGGGCGCGGCCACGGTGGCAGGCTTCTTCGTCGATGAACTCTCGCTGGGGTACGATAGATGGAAGATGCGGCACGGCATTCAATTTTCCGCCGCCGCCATCGCCGGGCAAAAGCTTGCGCGGTTTTCAGCCGCACACGCCCGCCATGGCCGCATCCCAAGGGCGCGACAACGTCCAACCCATGAGGGGCAACCCGCAGTCACGAGGTAGAGTGGAGTGAGCATCGATGGCCGGACAACGGGGAGCAGGATGTTGCGTCCTCTTTCCCTTCTGCTGATGCTTCCTCTGCTTTTGTCGGGTTTCACATTGGCGCATGCTGTTGTCCAGCAGAAAAAAACCAGCAACGCCACGCAGGCCAAGGGTTCAAAAAACCACAGAAAAGCGCATGGCCGCTGGCGCCGCCGCGTGCATTGGCTTCCCGGCCCGCGTTTCACCGCCGTCAAGAAGGCGCAGCTCATTCACGAAATCAGCAACGAGCTCGCGGATGGCAAGTCGAGCTCGCTCGTCGACGAAAAAGCCCTTGATGGATTTTTCACCGCCTTGCTCAACCGGGCTTCCGGTGAAACCGATTCCACCGCCGGCGCAACCTTGCGTGTGCTGCAATTTGGAGATTCCCACACGGCCGCCGACATTTTCACCGCCGAGGCCCGCCGCATCTTTCAAGAAAAATTCGGCGACGGCGGCATCGGTTTCGCTTTCGCAGGCCATCCCTTCGCAGGCTACCGCGTCATCGGCTCCTCACACTCCGCCACCGCGGGGTGGACCACCTCCGGCAACCACTTTCTTTCGCTCGGCGACGCGCGCACCGGGCTTGGTGGCCTGAGCATCAGCACCGACCGCGCCAATGAGAGCGTGACCCTGGACGCTCCCTGCACTTCGCTTGAACTGGAGTACCTGATCCAGCCCGGCGGCGGCTCCATCCAGTTCACTGACAATGGCACGCCCGTCACCGAGCTTGATACCAACGGCGCCGACTTTGCACCCGGCTCCTTCAACTACCAGTGCCCCGCGGGCGATCACCATTTTGCCGTCATCACGGAGAACGACCAGCCGGTCACATTACTCGGCTGGGTTGCCACACAACCCGGTGTCACGTGGGAGTGCCTTGGCATCAACGGCGCCGAAGCCCCGCTGATGCTCAAGTGGGACCAGGCTCTCTTTTCGACTTATCTCAAGTCCAATGACCCAGCGCTGATTGTGCTCGCCTATGGGACCAATGAGGCCGCCAGCGCCGACTGGGATGAAACGAGCTACGCCGAACGCTTTGCCCAACTTGTTGACACGCTGCATGGCTATGCGCCGAAAGCCTCCATCCTGGTCATCGGCCCGGCTGACCGCGCCACGGTGCAGCAACACCACTGGCGCACCTTTGCCGGGACAGAGAAAATTGTGGCTGCGCAAAAGGCTGTTTGCGCGCGCCACAACTGCGCATTTTGGGACGAGCGTGAGCGCATGGGCGGCGCGGGCTCCATGATGGACTGGGCCGGCATTGGATGGGCACAGCCCGACCACACGCACTTTACCGCCGAGGGCTACCGGGAACTGGCGGATGCCTTCCTGCTCGACCTCATGAACAGTTTTGACGAGTACAAGCGGGACGCCGGTGCATCTGGCGCGAAGGCCACTTCTGGTACAGTTCAATAAACATTCAAGGATGACCCGGATGGAAGA
>JAJXXN010000333.1 GCA_021781075.1 Acidobacteriota bacterium
GCAGGGGATCAGCGTGCACATCGGTTCGCAGATACGGCAGGCGAAGCCGTTTGGCGATGCGGTGCGGCGCGTGGTGAGCCTGGCGGAAGAGCTGCGGCGCGAGGGGATTTTGTTGCGGTTGATTGATGCCGGCGGCGGGCTGGGGATTGATTATCACCGCGGCAAGTTCAATGCGGCGGCAAAGGCCAATGAGTATGCACGCGAGTTGAAGCGCGCGCTGGGCGGGTTCAAAGGCAAGCTGCTGATTGAGCCGGGGCGGTTTATTGTGGCGCAGGCGGGAGCGCTGTTGGCGCGCGTGTTGTATGTGAAGAAGAACGGGCGCAAGAGTTTTGTGATTTTGGACGCGGCCATGAATGATTTGATCCGACCGGCGCTTTACCAGGCATACCACGAGATCGTGCCGGTATTCCCGCGGAAGGGCAGGGCCATGACGGCGGACATTGTGGGCCCGGTCTGCGAGACGGGGGATTTTTTTGCCCGCGACCGGAGGATTGCGCCTGTTGAGCCGGGGGACTTGGTGGCGATTCTTGACGCCGGGGCCTATGGAATGAGCCAGGCGTCGAATTACAACTCGCGGCCGAGGGCGGCCGAGGTGATGGTCGCCGGCAAGACAGTGAAGGTGGTGCGGCGCAGGGAGACAGTTGAGGAGCTTTTTCAGCAGGAAGTTTGAGGCGCGGGCAAGGTTGGTCATTTGATCTCAGGGGTTGGTGGCATGATGAAAAAATTTGGCGCAGGTTTTGTGCTGGCGCTGTGCGTGCTGGTTTCGACGGCGGTGCTTGCCGAGGATGGTTTGACGGTCTGGACCGCGCAAGGCGTGGCGCACGGCAAGACAATCAACAACGGCAGGGTGAAGGCGTTTCTGGGCCTGCCCTATGCGGCGCCGCCGGTCGGTGAACTGCGCTGGCGCGCCCCGGAGCCGGCGGCCCACTGGAAGGGTGTGCGCGAGGCGACAGAGTTTGGCGCACGCTGCGCGCAGAACCAGCTTTTCCCGGATATGCGCTTTCAGGACGCGGGCCCAAGCGAGGATTGCCTTTTTTTGAATGTGTATGCGCCCGCGGACGCGACGGCCGCAAGCAAACTGCCGGTGATGTTCTGGATCCACGGCGGCGGTTATGAGAGTGGGGCAAGCTCGGAGCCGCGTCACAACGGGGATTTTTTGCCGTTGAAGGGCGTGGTGCTGGTTACGATCAACTACCGGCTGGGCGTCTTCGGATTCTTGGCCTCGGAGTCGCTGGCGAAGGAACAGGGCGGCACGGCGGGAAATTACGGGCTGATGGACATGATTGCGGCGCTGCATTGGACGCGCGACAACATTGCGGCATTCGGCGGCAACCCGGAGAACGTAACCATCTTCGGCGAGAGCGCGGGCTCGTTTGCGGTGAGCACGTTGATGGCATCGCCCGAGGCGAAGGGTTTGTTTGAGAAGGCAATTGGAGAGAGTGGCGGGGCCTTCAGCGGCGCATTGAGCGTGGACAAGGCGGCCATGCAGGAAAAAAAGGATGAGCAGTGGGTGCAGTCGCTGGGGGTGAAGTCGCTGGCCGAGTTGCGGGCAATGCCGGTGGATGCGTTGCTGAAGGCGGCCAAGGACCGCAAGGGCGGGTTTGATGTGGTGATTGACGGCAAGGTTTTGACGGAGAGCGTGGAGAAGAGCTATGCGGATGGCCGCCAGGCGCATCTCCCGCTGCTGGCAGGATGGAACCGCGACGAGGGCAGCTTTTTTGCTGCCGGTGTGACCGCGGAGAAATTCAGGGCGAATGCGGGGGAGCTGTACAAGGAAAACGCGCCGGAGTTTTTGAAACTGTACCCGGCGGCAAATGATGCGGAGGCGTTGCGTTCGGCGGTGGATTTTGGCGGCGACATGTTCATTGCATTTTCAACCTGGAAGTGGATTGAAGCGCAACGCAAGACGGGCGAGGCGCCGGTCTATCGCTACCACTTTGAACTGGCCGCACCGGTAAGCAAGTTTGTGAAGGTTCCCGCGGCCTTCCACTCGGATGAAATTGAATATGTTTTCGGCACGCTCGACACGCGCGAGGGGGCGGTGTGGCGGCCTGAAGACCGCAAGCTGAGCGAAGAGATGATGGGCTATTGGACAAACTTTGCGCGCACCGGCGACCCGAATGGCGCGGGACTGCCGGAGTGGCCAAGGTATGGGGCGGGGGATGAGATTATCCACCTGGACGAGAAGATCAGCGCAGGCGCGGACCCGTACAAGGCGCGGTATGAGTTTTTGATGAAGTATGGGTTGCCGAAGTTTGGCGGCGATTGATGAGTGCTATTGGCGGATGCCGGAAGCCTGAACGAAGCCATCAGTCAGGGGCGTTTCGGGTTCGGCTGGAGGTTGCGCCGCGGATGAGACGAAGTTGGAGCCGTTGGCGTTGACGGCTTTGGAGTAGTCGGGGCCAAGGCCAAGTTTGATGAGCGCGCGCGAGTCGGGCATGAGCTTGGTTTGCCAGTTGTTGTCAGCCTGATATTTTTGCATGGCGGCAACGGTGGTTGAGTCCCACTGGCCGTTTGGCTCGGTCTTGAGGTAGTGAGCCTTGAATAGCGCGGCTTGGATCTGGCTGACCCGATCCGGGTCGATGGCCTGCTGGCCGCGCGGTTTGCGGCTGTGGCGTTTTTTGCCCTTGGACGTTTTTGAGCCCCCCGAGTGCGCGGCGCGGTGCGAGGAGGATGCTTTTGCGGAGCTGGAAGGCGCGGCAGAGAGCGTGGCCGGCACGGAAGTGACCAGCAGGATGAGGGCCGCGGCGATGAGTTGACGGTTCAGGTGCAATTCTCCTTGCAGAGTTACAGTATAAGAATTCTCAGGCAAAGCGGCAAACTTCTTTAGCGCAAATTCGGCAGAAAGTATCGATTTGATACAGGGAACAAAATGGCGGAGCAGGTGGTGAACCAGCTCCGCCGGGTAATTGTTGGGCGGATTATTGGAGCGAGCCGCCGATGTAGTTTGTGCCGCCCTGCGGGCTGTGCGGGTCAATCACCTCGAAGACAACGTCATCTCCGGATTTCAACTTGCTGACGATGGCATTGTAGGCGCCCTTGTTGGGGGTGGGCTGGCGGTTGATGCGGGTGATGACCAGCCCGGGCTGAAGGCCCTGCAGGTCAGCGAAGGAGCCAGCACGGACCGACTGAATGGAGACGCCGCTGACTTGGAGCTTGTCGGACGTGGCTTGCGGTAGGTCGCGGACAACGAGGCCGAGTTTTGCCTCGCCGGGCTCGGCCTGGTCCTGCGGCGCATTGTCATTCTGCGCTACCTGGTCGTTGCTGAATATCTTGTTGCGGTCGCCGATGGTGACGGTGGTGGTTTGCTCCTTGCCGTCGCGCAGGAAGCCGATGCGCGCGCTGGAGCCGGGGCGGCGATTGGCGATGTCATTGACGAGGTCGTCGCCGTCCTTGATGTTGCGGCCATCGACACTGACGATGATGTCGCCAGTCTTGAGGCCTGCTTTTTCAGCCGGCGCGCCGGGGGTGACGGTGCTGATGATGACACCGTTCTTGAAGCCGTACATGCGCCCGACGGCGCTGGAGAGGCCCTCGCGGAACTGGATGCCGATGGAGCCGCGGACGACCTTGTGGCTGGGCCCAATCAGGTCGTTGTAGACCTGCACAATGGTGTTGGAGGGCATGGCGAAGCCGATGCCCTGATAGCCGGCCGACTGAGTGTAAATGGCGGTGTTCATGCCAATGACTTCGCCGTTCATGTTGAGCAGCGGCCCGCCGGAGTTGCCGGGGTTGATGGCCGCGTCAGTCTGGATGAAGTGCTGGAACTGGCCCTGGGCACCGGGCTCGATGGTGCGGTTTTTGGCGGAGATGATGCCGGCGGTCACTGTCTGCGAGAGGGCAAAGGGGCTGCCAATGGCCTCGACCCAGTCACCGACGTTGGCTTGGTCGGAGTTGCCAATTTTGACCGTGGGCAGCGGGGTGCTCGTGTCGATTTTGATGACGGCAATGTCAGTCGATTTGTCGGTGCCGATGACGCGCGCCGGGCGGCCCTCGTCCTCATTGTCCGGGTCGGTGGCTAGCTTGACGAAGATTTTGTCGGCTTTTTCAATCACGTGGTTGTTGGTGATGATGTAGCCGTTGGGATCGACGATGAAGCCGGAGCCGAGGGACTCACGAACCTGGTCATCCTGCCCCTGCATGTCGGGCATTTGCCCGCCGAAGAAGCGGTTGAAGAAATCCTGCAGCCCGCCCTGCTGGTCGCCCTGGTTGTCCTCGTCATCGCCGGGGTTCTGGGGCATGGGCGTCATTTGGCCGTGGGGGTTGAAGTGGCGCATCTTGTTTTTGCCTTGCTTGGGGAGCGTCTCGGTGTTGATGTTGACCACGGCGGGGCCGACGGCCTTGGCGATACGGACGAAATCATTTTCAGGCAGCTTGGAATTGACGATGGTGAGCGGCTTGGCGTCGCTGGTGTTGTTCTGCTGCTGGGCGCTGCCGTGCACGCCATGTGCGGCATAGGAGCCGAAAACGATAGCCAGAGTGAAGGTTCCAAGGATAGTAAAGGCCGACGCGAGGCGGCGGCTTTTCAGTCTTGCCAACAAAGATTTCATGTTTTCTTTCAACCTCATTTGATTGGAGCCGCGGGGGCTCAGTTAAAAATGATCCGCCACACCAGTATAGAAGGCGGACTAAAGCGCCGTCCGCATGGCTCAACTGTAGAGCCCCCTGGGTGGAGCTACTCAACTAGACGCAGGGGAAGGTGAAAGTGTCGCACAGGGCTCAGGCTTCGTGGGCGGTGGGCAGGTGGGTTTGGGGGATGAACTCGGTGAGTGCAATGCCGGCGAGTATGAGCAGGGCGCCAGAGAACTGGCGTGGGCCAAGGTGTTCACCAATAAAGAGATAGGAGGTAATCCAGGCGAAAACCGGCTCCAGGGTCATGATGAGGGCCGTGTGCGTGGGCGGCAGGATGGTTTGCGCCCAGCTTTGCACCGAGAAGGCCAGGGCTGTGGCGAGGACGGCTGAGATGGCAAGGGCCAGAAAGAGCCGCGGGGTGAAATGAACGTGGGGCTTTTCAACAAGGAGGAGGCTGGCAGCAAGAAAAACCGCGCTGAAGCCGACCTGCAATTGCGCCAGTGCCTTGAAGCCGGTCTGTGTGTTGTGGCTGATGGCAATGCAGTGCAGTGCGAAGCCGAAGGCGCAGCCGAGCGTAAGAATGTCGCCGAGGTTGATGGAGCGGAAGTCGGGCAGCAGGCCCTGGCCGGCCTGCGTGGTGAGAAAGAGGATGCCGAGAAAGGCGGCAATGGCACCAAGCCAGGCATTCCAGCGCGGTGGGCGGGCGTTGCGTGGGCGCAGGCCGGGCAGGGCGGAAAGGAGCGGGACGAGCACAACAACAAGGCCCGTGATGAAGGCGGATTTGGAAGGAGTGGTCTTGGAAAGCCCGATGGTCTGGAACTGGTAGCCGAGGGCGAGAAAAAGCCCGACAAGCGCGCCACCGAGGATTTGCCGGCGGCTGAGGCCATGGAGTGACCCGCGGTAGGCGATGGCAAGGATGAGGATGGCGAAGAGCATCCTCATCAGGTTGTAGGCGCCCGGAGTGGAGTCGGCGAGCGCGGCTTTGACGATGACGAAGGTTGTGCCCCAGACGGCAACAACAAAGGTCATCAGGAGGTAGGCCCGGAAGCGCGCTGGCATGGAGAGATTATCGCAGAGCGAATGGGCCCAGCCGAAGTCTTGCGCCTTTCATTTGGCCGGTTGGTAGACGATTTTCCCATTGACTACGGTTTGCAGGACCTTGGTGCCGAGAATCTCCGGCGCGGGAATTGTGTAGAGGTCGCGGTCGAGATGAATCAGGTCCGCGTCGTAGCCGGGCAGGAGCATCCCCTTGTGCTTTTCAGCGAACTCAGCATAGGCGGAGCCCTGCGTATAAGCGGCGAGGGCTTCTCCTCGTGTGAGTTTGTTTTGCGGGAAGTAAGTTTTGCTCCCGGCCTCGTTCATGCGGGTTACTGCCGCATAAAGCCCACGATAGGGCGTGATGGGCTCAACCGGGTAGTCGGTGCCAAAGGCGAGGTGGACGCCGGCGTTGAGGAAGGCCTTCCAGGCGTAGGAGTAGGCGGCGCGATCGGGGCCCAGGCGTGATTCCGCCCAGTTCATGTCGGTGAGCAGGTGATTGGGCTGCATGGAAGCGATGACGCCGAGTTTCGCAAAGCGCGGAATGTCCGCCGGGTCGACGATTTGCGCGTGCTCCACGCGGTCGCGGAGGTCATTGCAGGCAGCGGCGCCCTTTTGCGCCTCGCAATCTTTGCGCGCGACTTCAAAGGCATTCAACGCCATCGCCGTGCCGCGGTCACCGATGGCATGGAAGCCAAGTTGGAAACCCTCGCGGGTGCGCTCAACCGCCATTTTGTCTAGCTGCTCCTGTGTGAACTGCGGCAGGCCGGAGTTGTTGGGCTCATCGGCGAAGGGGGCTTTCATCGCCGCCGTGTGCGAGCCGAGGGAGCCATCCATGAAGCCCTTGAGCATTCCGGTGTGGAGCATGGGGTCGTCAGCCGGGTGATGGGCGCGCATTTTGATGAGCTTGTCGAGCGGCATGATGAAGGGCAGCCATTCACTGATGCGCAGGTTCAACTCGCCGGATTTTTCCAGCTCCTCAAAGACAAGGAAGTCCTCCCACTCGCTGAAATCCTGCACGCTGGTTACACCATGGCTGAGTGCGTCGGCCATGGTGAGGCGCGCGCCGCGAAGCCGCTCTTCGTGTGAGGGCGGTGGAATGACTTTGTAGACCAGTTCCTGCGCCGTCTCGCGGACTATGCCGGTGGGGTTGCCGTCCTTGTCGAGGTCGATGGCGCCGCCCTGCGGGGGAACGGTTTTGCCGGTGATGCCCGCGGCCTTGAGCGCGGCGGTATTCGCGATGGCGATGTGGCCGTCAATGCGGTCAAAGAAAGCCGGGTGGTCGCCGGTGACGCGGTCGAGATCCTGGCGTGTGGGCAGAACAGGCTTGGCCCAGAAGGTGTGGTCCCAGTTGCCGCCAATGAGCCAGTGGCCGGCGGGGGCGGCTTGGGCGGCGGCGGAGATTTGCGCCAGCATGGCCTCAAGCGAGGGCGTGCCGGTGAGGTCGATGTGGAGTTTGGTGCGCCCGGCGCCGCCGAGGTGGGTGTGGGCGTCGTTGATGCCGGGGAAGATGGCTTCAGTGGGGCTGTGTTTGAGGTCGAAGACAAGGGTGCGCGGGGCAACGAGCTTTTGAATCTCCGCTGTGGCGCCGATGGCGAGCACCTTGCCGTCCTTGATGGCGATGGCTTCGACGACCTGCGGCTTCTCGTCACTGAACCCGGCGCCGGTGTAGATGCGGGCGTTGAGGAAGACGAGGTCGGGGCCGGGGAGGTTTTTGGCCTGTGCGAGGAGGGAAGCAGGGAAGGCAGCGACGAGGAGGAGTGCAAAGAAGTGTATGCGGCGCATGAGGGGATGGTTGCACAGGCGGTGCGGGTATTTCAAGGGAATTACTGCGCCGCGGCCCAGTCGGTCATGGTGAGTAGGAGGAGCAGGATACGTTTGAGTGCGAGCTCGCGGCCACGGGCCGAATACCACTCCTCGGTGGTGTGCGCGCCGCCGCCCTCTCCGCCCGCACCCATGGAAAGCGCTGGGACGCCGATCGAGAGTGGCAGATTGGCGTCGGTAGAGCCGAGGCGCAGGCTGGTCTTGAGGCCGAGATGGCGGTCGACCGCGCGGAGCGCCTCAAGGAGCGGGCT
>JAJXXN010000286.1 GCA_021781075.1 Acidobacteriota bacterium
TGTCGATTGCGGCGGTGGATGTGCAGAACCGCGTGGCCAGCGTGCAGGGGCGGCTGCCGGCGTCGGTGAACCAGGCCGGCATCTCGGTCAACAAACAGAGCAATAATTTTGTCTTCGGCGCGGGTTTTTATACAACCGACAACCGCTACTCGCCGGAGTTTATTTCCAACTACCTCGACATCCACGTGAAGGACGCGCTCAAGCGCATCCCGGGCGTTGGCGACGCGATGATTTTCGGCGAGCGCAAGTATTCGCTGCGCGTGTGGCTGGACCCGGCCAAGCTGGCGGCGCGCGGCTTGACGGCCACCGACGTGGTGAACGCTCTGGGCGAGCAGAACGTGGAGATTCCCGCCGGCCAGGTGGGCCAGCCGCCGGCGAACGCGAACCAGGTGTATCAGCTTCCGGTGCGCGTGGTGGGGCGGTTAAGCAGCCCGGAGGAGTTTGAGCGGATTATCGTGAAAAACTCGCCCAACGGGCTGGTACTGCTCAAGGACGTGGGCCACGCCGAGATTGGCTCGGAGGATTACAGCAGCAGCTTGAAGTTCAGCGGCCACCCGGCCAACGGCGTGGGCGTGCAGCAGCTTTCCACGGCCAACTCGCTGGCGGTGGACAAGCAGGCCAAGGCGGTGCTGGCGGAGCTGGCGAAGCATTTTCCGCCGGGGCTGAAGTACGCCATTGCCTTTGACTCGACGACCGTGGTGGGCGACTCGATCCGCGAGGTTTTGATCACGCTCGGCGTCGCGATCGTCATCGTGATCGCGGTGATTTTTTTGTTCCTGCTGGATTGGCGCGCGACGATCATCCCGGCGGTGACGATCCCGGTTTCGTTGGTGGGCACGTTTGCGTTCATCAAGCTCTTCGGCTTCTCAATCAATTCACTCACGCTCTTTGGCATCACGCTGGCGACCGGATTGGTGGTGGACGACGCCATCGTGGTGATTGAAAACGTGCAGCGGCACATCCACATGGAGCACTCGGACTCGCACGAGGCCACCTCGCGGGCCATGCGCGAGGTGACGAGCGCGGTGATCGCGACCTCGCTGGTGCTGATTGCGGTCTTTGTGCCTGTGTCGTTCTTCCCCGGCACCACGGGAATTTTGTACCGGCAGTTCGCGCTGACCATTGCCTTCGCCATCGCCATCTCGGCCTTCAACGCGCTGACGCTTTCGCCGGCGCTTTCAGCCCTGTTTTTGCGCGGCGAGGAGGAGCGGCCGCACCAGCTTGATTTTTTGCATGTCGGGTTCGTGAGCCGGGCCTTTGCGGCGTTTGTGCACGGCACGGATAATTTCATCGCCTGGCTTGCGGCGACATACGCGAAGTCGATCCATGCCGCGCTGCGGCTGCGTTACCTGCTGATGGTGGTCTTTTTCTGCGGGCTTGCGGCTACGGTGTGGATGTACCAGCACGTCCCAACGGGCTTCATCCCGCAGGAGGACCAGGGATATTTGTTCTGCATCGTGCAGGCGCCACCGGGCGCGTCGCTTGGGTATACGAGCGCGTTGGCCGACCAGGCGCAGCTGATTTTGGCGCAGAACCCGGACGTGGACGCCACTTTTGCGGTGATGGGCTTCAGTTTTTCCGGCGCGGCGTCGAACCAGGGAATGATTTTTGTGAACCTGCGCCCGTCGGACGAGCGCAAGGGGAAGGGCCACTCGGCGGCGGAGATTGTTGCCGACCTCTCTCCTAAACTCCAGATGCTGATGATGAGCCCGCGCGGCGGGTTGGTGGCCTTGTTTCAGCCACCGGCTGTAAGTGGCGTGGGTTCGTTTGGCGGCTTTCAGTTTGAGCTGGAGGACCGTGGGCAGAACACGCTGGGCGATTTGGACCGCGTGGCGCACCAGGTCGTGGGCGCGAGCAATGCGCCGGGCAGCGGGCTGACCGGGCTGCTGACGACCTTTTCCGCCAACGACCCGCAGGTGCTGGTGATGATTGACCGCGAGAAGGCGAAGGCGATGAACGTCTCGCTGACACAGATCTCGAACACGCTCAGCGTCTTCATGGGCTCGGCGTATGTGAACGATTTTGATTTCAACAACCGCACGTATCGTGTCTATGTGCAGGCCGACAAGCCCTTCCGCATGACGACGGGCCAGTTGAAGGGCTTTTATGTGCGCTCGGACACGGGGAACATGGTTCCGCTCGATGACTTGGTCAGCCTCAAGGAGAGCGCGGGCGCGAGCGTGATTTCGCATTACAACCTCTTCCGCTCGGTGGAGATCGATGGTTCACCGGCGCCGGGCATGAGCTCCGGCCAGGGCGTGGAGGCGATGCAGAAATTGACCGACAAGATGAAGCTGCCGGGGATGGGCTATGAGTGGACCGGCCTGACGCTTGAGGAAATTGAATCGGGCAGCAAGGCGCTGTTGATCTTCGGGCTGGGGCTGCTGGTGGTTTACCTGACGCTGAGCGCGCAGTATGAAAGCTTCGTCCTGCCGTTCATCATTTTGCTGGCAGTGCCGATGGCTGTGCTGGGCGCGCTGGGCGCGGTCTCGCTGCGCGGCCTGGCCAATGATGTCTATTGCCAGATCGGGTTGGTGCTCCTGATTGGCCTTTCGGCAAAGAACTCGATTTTGATCGTGGAGTTTGCCGAGCAGTTGCGGAAGAAGGGACGCTCGATCCACGAAGCGGCGATTGAGGCGGCGGAACTGCGTTTGCGGCCGATCCTGATGACCTCGGTGGCGTTTATCCTCGGCGTGACGCCGCTGGTCTTTGCCACCGGAGCCGGCGCCCTGGGGCGCCACTCGGTGGGCACAACGATTGTGGGCGGCATGGTGCTGTCCACGGTCTTGAATTTGTACTTTATCCCGGTGCTGTATGTGATTGTGCAGACGCTGATGCATGTAGGGGATAAAAATGCGGAGCCGACGGAGGGCCAGTGACGAGTTGGGCCGCGGCGGGGTGAAACGAAAGTGAATGGAAGCCCGTGTGCCGGAAGGCGCGCGGGCTGTTTTATTTTTTGCGATGGATGCGGGTGGCAATTATTCCGGGCTGCGGTGGGCGATGATTGAGTCGCGGATGCGGTCGTAGACAGCCGGCGGGACAATGCCGTGGTCGAGCAGATCCTGCTTAGTGCGGTAGGGGCGGTTGCGGAGGATGCGCTTTGCCCACACCGCGGTGATGCCGGGGATAGACATCAACTGGTCGAGCGTGGCGTGGTTGATGTCGACGGGCGCGAGCCGCTGGCGGGATGGCGAGGCGCCTCCTGATTGCGGCAATGCGGCTGCCGTGAGGGTGAAACAGAGAGCGAGAGGAAGAAGCCAGCGAGACATGGGAGGATTCTACCGTGCGGGGTGCGGACCGGGGCCCGTCAATTGGCGGGCGGCAGTTTGCCGAGGTCAATGCGATAGACGGTTTGCGCCGCAGTGACGACGAGCAGCTGCTTCTGCCCGGGCAGGAAGCGGGCATTGAGGAGAGCCTGGTCGAGCAGAAAGTGGGCCAGGAGTTTGCCGTCGGTGGTGCTGTAGATGTTTAGCTCCTGAATGCGGTTGGTGGCGGCGAGCATGTGCAGCGAGTCGTCGCCCGCGAGGGTGAAGCCAAAAAAACCGAAGAGACGTTTGCCGCCGGGAACGCTGTAGATGGTTGTGTCGTTGTGGTTTCCGTAAACGGCCAAATAGCTTCCGTAGAGGCCGACGGTGCGGTGGTCGTTGAATCAGTCGGTGCTGTCCAGGCGGTCCTTCAATGGTTGGGGGCAGAAAAATGTTTGCTGCGGCTTGCCGGTGCGGTTATCGAGGATCTGCACGTTGAGGCCGAGTGGATTGACGCCCTGGAACGGGAGGTCGGAGGTGTGCGTGGTTTTTGCGTGGCCCTCCCAGTGCATGTGGCCCTGGACGAAGATGGTCTTGTCGTCGTCGGCGAGGACCAGTTGTGGAATGGCGCCATCAAATGTTTTTGACCAGAGCTTGGCGCCGGTGGATGCGTCGGTGGCGATGAGCTTGACGCCGAAGGTGAAATCGTTTTGAACATTGAGCGGCTTCACACGCAATCGCACGGAGCCGAACTGCATGGGGTATTGCAAAGTGGAGACGCCGGGGATGTATCTTTTCATGAGGCGGTCGGTGGCGGGGTCGGGTGCGGGGTAGATTTCGTGGTTGACGGTGGCGGCCTCGAGTTGTCCCTGGTTGCCAATGGCTGCCGCGAGAAAGGGGTCGGTGAGCTGGATGCGCTTGCCTGCTTCGAGGTCCCAAACTGCCCCGCGACCGCGCTCCGAAAGCGCAAGATAACGCCCATTGGGGCTGAAGGCGCTGGCTTCAATGGATGTGAGCGCGGTTACCGGCAGGGGGATTTCCTGCATGGTGCCGCCCATGGAGCCTGCGATGAGGCCGCCCTGGGGCAGTTCAGCCGCCAGCAGGTGGTCGTTGGAATCGACGGACTCGGTACGGAATTCGAGCGATGATTTTGCATTTTGCGGGTCGTACAGAACAGCGGCGGCGTTTGTGACGGGGCCCAGGAGGATGTGCTCGCCGGCGGAGACGCTGCTCAGCCAACTGTAGGGCAGCTCGAACTTCCTGATGGTTTGCCCGCCGGGGAAGCTTGTGTAGCACATGGTGAAGGTTTCATTGACGCCGCCGAATTTTGGGCTCCAGTCACAGGTGGATACCATCTTGTCGGAGCCGACAAAGGCAAAATGTTGTTGGGAGAGCGAAGCGAGCGTGCCCTGCAAGGAGATTCTAGTATGGGCTTGAAGGTCGTAGGCCATGGCGTTGGTGCCAGAGGCGGCGACAAAGTAGCGACCATCGCGCGACCAATGCATGATGGCCATGAAGTTGGGTGTGGTGCGGACGTTGGGGTTGGTGCGGAAGGAATATGTATCAAAGAAGTGCTTGTTCTCGTAAAGTAGATTTCCGGATTGCAGGTCGATGAGCTTGAGCCAGACCGCGTCCCACGTGGGGTCGAGGATGGAATCCTCAAACTGGCTGACGCAGGCGAGCGTGGTGCCGTCGGGTGAGAGCGAGGTTTGGTTGCAGCCGGCGTAGTCCACGTAGTCGTAGATTTGCGCGGGTTGCGCGTCGTCGAGCCGCCATTTTTCAACGTGGAGGTCGTTGTAATTGAAGACAATTCCGGAGGAGTCGGGCGTGAACTGCGCCAGTTCCGCATTGAGGGCGTCAATGGAGAAAAGATACTTGAGCGGATTGGCCGATAGGATGTGGATTTGGTATGCGTCCTGGGCCAGGATGTGTTGGCCATCGGGACTGATTGCGACGTTGCCCAGCGCGGGGTTGATGGGCTGCGGCAAGGCGGTTGCGTTGAGGCCGCCCGTGGGCGCGACGATGGGGTCGATGCGCTGGGTCCGGATGGCCTGCTGGAAGGCATCAAAGCCATTGCGGAAGGATGCCCGCGGCTCATGGCAGTTGCCGGGCAGCGCGGCGACAGCCTTTTGCGCCATATGCACGCGTAAGCTGATCATCGGCGTCGCGCCAAAAAAGTCGAAGAGCGGATTGCCGGTGTAACCTCCATTGTCGTTCACGCGGTCAAGGAAATCAGGAAAAAACGCGGGGTCGTAATGGGCCTTGACAAGGGCGTAAAGGCCGACGCGGTCCGCTAGCAGTTCATCGCTTTGCTGTTCGCCGTAGTCGAGATAAGAATAGAAATCGGTGGGGATGTTGAGCATGCGCTCGAACTTGTCGTAGACGTCGGCGCGGTCGCCGAGTTGCTTGACGTGCAGGGTGTTATGCATGCGGCGCGTGACGGCGGAGGCGGCGTGGTGAATATAGATGCGGCCGATTTCCTGCGCGAGCATGGCGGCGAGCTCGTCCTCATTGCGCGCGTCCATGATGAGTTTTCGGCTGATATAGACGTGCCCTCCGGCGAGGGAGAAGGCGCGCAGGTCGGGGGACTCGTAAACGCGGAAGGTGTAATGAATGGGCGTGGGCGGGAGCTGGCTGAGGAGCCGCTGGCCGATCTGGTCGAGGTAGGCGCTTTCACTTGCGGGGAGCAGGGTGTAGCGAACCTCGAGCATGTCAGCCTGGGCGTCGCCGAGCCATTGCTCCTGCAGTGGGGTGAAGAGGTTTGCGCGTTTGACGCTCAACCGCGGCATGGGCAAATTGCATTGCTGGGCGAGGAAGCTGGTGGAATGAAGTAGAAAGATGAGAATAAGCGCGGAGAACTTAAATTTCATATTCGAGCCTCATGCAAACTTTGAATTGAGCGGATGGTAAACCACGTTGCCCGGCATTGACAACAAGCCTGCATGCGCACAACTGATGTGTTGACGGCGGGCGTGCGGGCTGGGTTTCCGGGAGTGGAGAATTAATCTTCGCGGGGCCGGGAAAAACCGGGTTGACACAAACGGCGGCACCCGATAATGTTTAATTCATGCGGAACCACCTCCATCACGGGCACCACCATCATCATGGGCACCCCATGACGGCGGTCTGCGATGGCTTGAAGCAAGCATAGCCAGAGAGATTCAAAAGAAAGCACTACCAGCCCGCCGGCGACCAAGCCTGCGGGATTTTTGTTTTTGGGCGTCAATTCGCGGGGATGAGGAGACAGAACATGAGTGAAACCAACACGGTGATTGATTTTGGGAAGATGGACGGCCTGGTGCCGGGCATTGTGCAGGATGCGGCGACCGGCGCGGTGCTGATGCTGGGATTTTTGAACGAGTTGAGTTACGCGAAATCGCTGGAGTCCGGTTTTGTGACCTTCTGGAGCCGCACGCGGCAGAAGCTGTGGATGAAGGGCGAGACGAGCGGCAACCGGCTGCGGATAGTGGAGGCGCGGACCGACTGCGACAAGGACACGCTGCTCTTCCGTGTGGTGGTGGAGGGCGATGGGTTGGTTTGCCACGAGGGGACGGTGAGTTGCTTTACGCGTGGCATTGAGATTGCAAGGCGGAAAGAGGGGAAGTGAGATGGGGACGAAATTGAAACTTGGGTTGCCGAAGGGAAGCCTGCAGGACGCGACGATTGCGCTTTTCAAGCGCGCGGGATGGAACATTTACGCCGATGGGCGGTCGTATTTTCCGTCGATAGACGACAGCGAGATTGAGTGCATGCTGATCCGCGCGCAGGAGATGGCGCGCTATGTTGAGCACGGGGTGCTGGACGCGGGGTTGACCGGCATTGACTGGGTGGTGGAGAGCGGGCTTGAAGTGGAGAGCGTGACGACGCTGACCTACGCCAAGCAGAGCCGCCGCAAGGTGCGCTGGGTGTTGGCCGTGCCCGAGGCAAGCGGATTTGAGAAGGCCGAGGACCTGGAGGGAAAAATCATTGCCACGGAACTGGTGGAGGTGACAAGGAAATATTTTGCATCGAAGGGCGTGAACGTGAAGGTGGAGTTCAGTTGGGGCGCGACCGAGGTGAAGCCGCCGATGCTGGCCGACGCGATTGTGGAAGTGACGGAGACGGGCAGCTCGCTGAAGGCGAATCACCTGAAGATCATCGACACGGTGCTGGAGAGCGAGACGCATCTGATTGCCAGCCGCGCCGCCTTGGGCGACTCCTGGAAGAAGCAGAAGATCGAGCAGATTGCGACCATGCTGCGCGGCGCCATCGACGCGCAGTCGCAGGTGGGACTGATGCTGAACGTGAAGCGCGCGGATCTGGAGTCGGTGCTGGCGGTGCTGCCGGCGCTGAATTCGCCGACCATCTC
>JAJXXN010000323.1:0-5356 GCA_021781075.1 Acidobacteriota bacterium
AGGCTGAGATAGACGTTGAGTGTGGGATTGAGCGCAGCGATGCGCTCATAGTAACCTGCGGCAATTTCGGTTGCCTTCACTTTGCCCGCGCGGATGCCCTTGGTCAACTCGGCGAGCGACTTCGGGGTTTGCCGGTAGCTGGAAGCATTCTTTGATGCCACGTCTGACAATCGACCCATCCTTCTTTTGCAATGCGCTCAGCGCTCGATGACTTTTGGGACTTTGAAGAATTCTCCATTAGTTTCTGGGGCCTGCTGCATCACGACCGCCCGATCAAGTGAAGGACGGGGCTCATCGGCGCGCAGGGTATTAGGCCCGCCGGCTCCAATGGTTCCACCCGGCCCCAGTTCGCTGACCTGCGCCAATGGCTCGACGCCGGTTGTGTCGAGCTCATTCAGTTGGTCCACATAGTCGAGAATTGCATTGAGGTCACGCTGCATGCGCGGTGTCTCCTCCGCGGTGAGCTCCAGGTTGGCCAGCTCGGCGACGCGCGTAACTTCCCCGACTCCCACTCGTCCACTCATCAGCATCCTTCAACAGCGGCAGCTGCCGCTGCTTCTAGTCTACTGTAACCGTGACTGTGGTTGATTGCGTAAGGCCGTCGGCGGCGGCATTGACCTGGATGGTGTAAGTGCCCGGCGGGGTGTTGGATGTGGCGCCTCCTCCGCCACCGCCCGGCCCCCCCAGGCCAGTGAGGCGCGCCTCAGTGCAACTGGCCATGGCAGTGACGATTACGGCGAGCATAAACAGCGGCAGCAACAGACGACGCCGTTTGCGCAAAACCAATGGCAACAGAAGAAGCAATGGGAGCGCGGCGCGGTGTTGCCCCGGCTCCTGTTGCGTTGGCGGAGCGGTTCCGGTCAGGAGCGACAACGTGGCATAACCCGGGCTTTGCTGCGAGGCGGTGATGGTGGTCATGGCCTGGCAGTTGGCTTGGCAGTTCTGCGGGATGAACTGGCAGACAGTGTTCTGTGGCAGCGAGCCGCAACTGAGCGTGAAGACCGCCTGCAGGTTGCCGGTGGGCGGCTGCGTGGAGGGAATGGTGATGGTGAAGTTATAGAAGGCGGTCTGCCCGCTTGCGACAGTCAATGTGGTTTGCCCCGAGGCCTCGAAGGTGAAGTTGAGGCCGATGCCATAGAGTGGGATTGCGAGCGGGCCGGTTGCATTGGCGCTGACGGCAACCAGCCAGGCGGGCTGCGCAGGGCCGGCCGCTGCAGGCGTATAGGTGAGCGAAACAGAGCAATTGGTCCCGGCCGGCAAGGTTGAGGCACAGGTGGTGGAAGAAATTTGGAAGCTCTGGTCGCCCTGAACGATGAACTGCAACCCGATGATGTCAACATTCGGGCTCGTGTTGGAAATCTGAATTGTTGTTGGCGCGCTGGCGGTGCCGACGCCGGTGGTCTGGAAACTGACTTGGCCGGGGGAGGATTGCAGGCTCGGCGGCGCGTAGGCGGCGCCGGTTAGGCCCACACTGACCGGGTATTGCACCCCTGACCCGTTGATGGTGAGCTGCCCGGCGTAATTTCCAATTGCGTTGGGCGCAAAGACAACGGCAATGGCGCATGTGGCCCCGCTTTGCAACGTGCCAACGCAGGTATTCTGCGTAACCACAAAACCCGGGTCCGCAATGGCCTGCAAGTTGGTGACGCCGGCACCGCCGGAAACTGTGATGGTGATGCTTTGCGGCGCGCTGACCTGGCCGGGGGCTAGATTGGGGAAGGCGATGCTTTGCACAGAAGCTGACAGCAGCGCGGGCGAGACGGCGGTCCCGGAAAGCGGGGCGAAGACCGAGGAAACCCCGTTGGTGGTTGAACTGACAGTGAGGAAGCCGTTGCGACCGCCGAGAACGGTGGGCGTGAAGACAACGGCAACCGTGCAACTGCCCCCCGCGGCAAGCGCCTGTGTGCAGCCATTCAATTGGATTTGAAAATCACCGGTGGCGGCAATTGACGGCTTGGCAAGCGATGCCGTGCCGGGGTTGCTGACGGTGATGCTCATCGGCGCGCTGGTTGTGGAGACGAGGGTATTTGGGAACGAGAGCGAAGTGGGGTTCAGGCTCAGCGAAGCCGGGGCCGTGCCTGTGCCGCTGAGCGCGACCTGCGCAGCCGCCACTCCGGTGGTGGTGGAGCTGACCATGGTGGTGCCGCTGAGTGGTCCCGTTTGAATGGGTGTAAAGTACACTGAGACGGTGCAGGTGGCCCCGGCGGCCAGTGAAGCCGGACAGTTGGAGGCAGTGTTAAAACTGCCCGTGGTTTGAAAATTCAATCCGGCGGCTGTGGCCGAACCTGGATTGCTCAATTGGAAGGTCATGGCGGCGCTGGTTGTGTACGCCGCGGTATCAGGAAAATTTAATTGCGTGGGCGTGACGGTAAGGTTGGCGCCCGATTGCCCGGTGCCGGTGAGGCCGGCATAGACTTTTGGCACCCCCTGCGTGGTTGAGGCGACCTGTAGCTGGCCGGAGAGACTGCCAACCGTGGTTGGAGTGAATACGACATAAATGGTGCAACTCGCGCCGCCGCCATTCAGGGTTGATCCGCAATTGGTCTGGCCATTGATGCTGAAGTTCCCCGTGGTGGTGAACGTGAGCCCGGCGACGGCGCTGCCGCCGGTGTTGGCCAAGGTAAATGGCATCGCTGTGGTTGATTGGTTCAAGGCTTCAATGCCAAAGTTGGTGTTTGTAGGGCTCAATGTCAGCGAGCCGGGAGTAAGCCCATAGCCGGTCAATGGAACGGCCACACTGCTTGCGCCAGGTGCATTGCTGCTGATGGTGAGGGTTCCGCTGGCCTGGCCGCTTTGCGCGGGAGTGAAGTTGATTCCCGCCAGGCAACTGGAGCCCACATTCAATGTGCTTGGGCAATTATTTTGAACCAGTGCGAAGGCGGCGGTGGATTGCAGCGTGAGGCTGGTCAACGCGCTGCCGCCGGTGTTTGTGATGGTCACCTGGGAGGTTGCGCTGGTTTGCCCGGTGAGAACGCTGCCGAAGTTGAGTTGGAGCGGTGAGGGTTGGATGATGGCCGGAGGGATGCCTGTGCCAGTGAGGAGCACCGTGACAGGCGAGACATAGGGGGTGGTGGAGGAGATGGTGAGGGTGGCCGTCTGATAACCGGTTTGTGATGGCGCAAAAGTGACAAGTTCCGTGCAACTGCCATCGGCTTTCAAGCTGGTTGTGCAGGTGCCAGGCTTGACAGTAAACCCGCTGCTGCCGGAAAGAGTATACGTGAGTCCGCTAATCGGATAAGCGCCACCGTCGGAGACGATGAGTGTGGCCGGATTGCTGCTCAAACCGTTGGTCTGGTTGCCAAAATCGAGCTCTGTGGGTGAGGTGGTGATGGTGACCGGCGGCACGCCGATGCCCTGCAAGGCGACGGTGACCGGCGGGCATGCATTGGAGGCGCTGGAGATGGTCAAGGTGCCATAGATCACGTTTGTGTTCGTGGGTGAAAATGCAAGATAGATTTTGCAGTAATACCCATTACCCTTGAGTGTGGCCGTGCAATTTGTGCCGGGCGCAAGAACGAAGTAGGGCGCACCGGCGGTGATGCTCCATTGCATATCCGTCAGGTTGGTGGCGCCGGTGTTGTAAACGTACACAAATTGCGAGACGCTGGTGGTGCCTTCGGCAACATTCGCAAAAGAAAGCGCGGTTGGCTTGGTTGATAGGAGTGGCGGCGCAACACCCGTTCCCAAAACCTGAAGGGTCGCACTCTGTGTGATGGGCGATGTGGCCGTGGCGACAACTGTGGCCTGAATGGCGCCAACGGACTGGGGCGTAAAGACGACCGCCAGTGCGCACTGGGAATTGGCGGCAATCGAAGTGACGCATGTGTTGCTGCCATCCGGAACAATGGAAAAGCTCGAAGCGCCCTGGCCGGTGATGCTGAAGCTCAACCCGGAGATGGGAACCTGGCCTTGATTCTGCACGGCAACGGCCCACAAGGGTGAGGATGTGCCTTGCATGTACTGATAGAAATTGATGCCACCTTTCGGAATTGCCAGCACGGGATCAGCCACGCCGCTGCCGATGAGCGTGACTGATTGCTGGCCCAGCGAGGTGTATACGGTCAAAGTCTGTGTGTAGTTGCTCACGATGGCCAGTGGCGTAAAGACGAGGAAGATGCCGCAGCTTGAATTCGCGGGCAGCGTGGTGCCGCAATTGCTGGTGGCGGAAAAATACCCGCTGACATATTCGCTGATCTGCGTCAGCGGCTCCTGGCCGGAGTTGGTCAAGGTCAGCGTCACCGCTGCGGATGAGTTGTTGATGGCGGTCAATGGAAAGGTGTACTTGGTAAAGGACAGCGTCGCTGTTGCGGCGGTCAATCCTGTGCCGCTCAAGATGGCAGTCTGCGTGCCCGCGGAGCCGGTGATGGTGAGCGTGCCGCTGGCCGCGCCGGATGTGGTTGGCTTGAATGTGACCGCGATGACGCAAGCGGAGTTTGCGCCGAGGGATGTGCCGCAGGAGTTGCTGGTTATGGAAAACGGCGCAGTGGCCGTCACAGTGCTGATGGTGACCGGCGCCCCCCCGGAGTTGGTGAGGGAGAAGCTCTCTGGTTGAGAATTTTGCCCCACCTGCACATTGCCGAAGTTATAGCTGCCGGGCGAAAGTGCCATGTTGCCGGGGGCGATGCCGGTGCCGCTGAACGAGGCGCTGAGCTGTCCGCCGCTCACATTCGCCGTCACGGTCATGGAGCCGGTCAATGCGCCGGTGGAGGCCGGCGTAAACACCACATTGATGGCGCAGGTGCCGTTCGGGTTGATGCTTTGGCCAACGCAATTGTCGGTTTCGGTGAAGTTGCCGTTCATTGTGATGAGCGACGGGGCCAGTGCGGCGCTGCCGGTGTTTTTGAGCGTAACCACAGTGGGTGCGCTTGGCACATTTTCCACCTGGTTGCCAAAGTTGACGGTGGTTGGTGCAAGCGAAGCCGTGGTCAGGGTGGTGCCCGCCGTGTAAAGCGGAACCTGCCAGATGCCGCGCCCATAGGTTCCGGCGGTGAGTGCCTGCGGGCTTGCGCCGAGCGGCGAGGCGATCAACTGCGAGATGGGCGCATTTGGCAACCCGGTGCCGAATGGCGCCCAGCAGTTGGAGTTTGCACTGGAGCAAGTGGCAATGGACGTGGTGAAGTAGACGGCGAAATCCGTGGCAACGTAGACGACGTTGGCATTTTGGGGGTCAACGGCGACAGCATTGATGGGAACCAGGGGCAGGTTCGATTGAATCGACTGCCATTGCGCGCCACCGGCTGTGGACCGGTAAATGGCCGTGCCGCCGTTTGAAGCGCCGGGGACACCGCCCACGGTGACGTATAGTGTGTTGCCTGTGAGATCGTGCGAATCAATGTAAATACCGGTGACGTCAAAC
>JAJXXN010000323.1:5366-7578 GCA_021781075.1 Acidobacteriota bacterium
TGAAGGCATAGTTTGAGTTGGTGACGGGGTTCGCGGTCAGATCTGTCCAAGTCGGCGGTGTGTTGTTGGCGGGTGTCAAGGTGGCGCTGAAAATGTGGCCGGGGATGTTGCTCGGGTTTGTGTTTTCGCCATACATGCCGGCGTAGATGACCTCGCTGGTCCCGCCGGCGATGGACAAGCTGGCAAGTGAGCGTACGATTGCATCCCCGTTGCATGTGGAGCCGGCGGTTCCATCCAACATTCCGCTGATGGCGTTTGTGCTTGTCCATGCGGAGCCATTGACCGGGCCTCTCCAGATTCGACAGGTGGCAACCAGCAACTGTGTGTTGTCGAGCGGGTCGCTTTGGAAAGCCGCGGAGGACCACATTGCGTATCCGTCGTTGCTCACATCGGCCTCGGTCACCACCGGGCCTGAGCCGAAGGTGGAGTTGGAGCAGGAGCCGTTGGTGGAGCAGAGGTTTATATTCACGCCGGTCTGGTTGTTCACATACCAATTCTGATTGTTCGCGGGGTCAATGAAGACGGTGCCGCCGTAACCACCGAGCACCTCGGGCCAAACCGCCGGTGGAGTGCCCGTGCCTTTGACGCCCGCTGCGCCAATTGCCCCAAGCCCGGCGAGAAGCGTGTTGGCGGTGGAGGACGCCACGCTCAGGTTGCCCGCTTCGGCTATCGACCCATAGGCGCTGTTCAGGTTCTGGAAGTGGGTATAGTCCGTGCTGTTGCAGGCGCTGCCGGTTTCGCCCACCCGGTCGGTTGAGCGCCAAACACCGCCATCGTTGCCGATGAAGAGCTCCGCGGAGTTGGATGCGTTCCATGCCAAGGTGTGCTGAGAGGCGGCGACCTGCGCGCTCATGCAGGTGAAGGCATTGGTGGTGTTTCGCCAGACGCAACCGTTGTAAATGCTGCACTGCCACAGGTCGGCATCGCCGGCGAAGAGTTCCGTGTCCTGCTGGTTGGGAATGGCGGCGAGGGTGAGGTTGTAATCGCCGGAGGGGATGGTTTGCGCGCCGAGCGCGGTGTTGCTCTCCAGCGCCGCCGTGTTCAACTGCCTGCCAAAGGTGATGGTTGGGTTGGCGCAGACGCCGTTTGCCAAGTTGCATTGGTCCTGCCAGATTCCCTGGTCCTGCAGGTTGATATCGACGGTCCAGGCGTAGGTATCGCCAGTAACGGGATTGACGGCCAGCGTGCCGCGAAAGAGAGGGCAGGATTGATATGCACTGAGGCTGTTGCTGCCCACACCCGTGTTCGCGGGGCAGTTTTGCGCCGTCAGGTTGGCGCCGGGCTGGTTGGCCAGCCGCGTCCAGGTGACACCGTCGGGCGAGGAATAGTAGCCATGGTAGCGAATGGCGGCGATGAAGAGCTGGCGCACCGGGTTCCAAACAACGGAGGTGGCGGCGTTGCCATCGGGCGAGGAGAAAATGATTGCGGGGCCCTGTACATAACTCGAACCAGAATCCTCAATCGTGGAGAGGTACCAATCCGCGCCGCCATCGGAGGAGTAGTAGAGCCCCTCGTAGCTGTAGCCGGGCATGGTGGCGGCGTCGAGATAGCCGCGGTAGGACTGCGTGACTGCTGCGACGACGTATTGCGGGTATTTTGTGCTCCACGCAAAACCGGCAATCGCCTCGCCGGTGAAGTAGTAGTTTTGGGTACTGTCGCCGATGACCAGGTCGCAGGAGTGGGTGAGCAGGTTCCAGGTTGTGCCGTCGCTGGCCGAGTAAAGGACGCCGTCGCCGTAATAGGAATCGAAAGCATCGTTGGGATCGCCCGTGCCGGCGAGGACCACACCGGTGGCGCCGGGCTGCACGGTGATGGCCCCGATGCTGATGGAGGGCAGCGCCACAGGGACGCTTTGGCCGCAGACGGACGTCGTTTGCATCGCGGGGAGATCATCGGTGAGCGCGGTGAAAGTGATGTTGCCGGGCGTGGCGGAGGCTGCGTTCAAGGAGTGCCAGACCCCGCCGCCGGTGACGCCGATGAATAGATTGTTGCCGGTTGCATCGGATGGATCGAGGGCCAGTGCGGTGACGCGGCCGGTGACAGCGCCGTAGTTCAACGAGGTCACCGAGGTGGGGCCGACCGCCTGCCATGCGCTGCCACTTCCCTGCGCGCGCGCACCGGGCAAAGCGCATGCAAGCAGAAGCACTGCCACGAGAAGCACAGGACGAATTGTGAGGAAGTCAGAGTTCAGTCGTTTCATACACACGCCGCG
>JAJXXN010000334.1 GCA_021781075.1 Acidobacteriota bacterium
TGTTCTGCGATCTTTGCAATGAAACAAAATTGCCCCAAATTTCCTTCGTCTCTCCTTGTTCGCCACAGCGACTCATAGGTAACACCGTCCGCTTGCCTTGAAGTTCTACGACATAAATGCCTGGTGGTGGAGCCAAAACCTCCAAAACGCCTTGGTTCTGAGGACCAACATCGGAGAACTGCCGTGAAACCCTTGGAATCTATAGCCTGAAGGATAGCAGGGGCGGCGTCGATGTCAACCCGCTTTCGGCCGCCTGCCAGGCCGTCGCGTTCAGCAGCTCCGCTCCCGCCGGCACATGCGCCAATGACGCCTACGCGGGCCCGTTTACCGTGTCCATCGGCACGCACACCGATTGCGATCCCTCGCCGATGTTGGCCGGCTTGACCCCGATCGCTTTGGCCTCCTCGATCGCCTGCTCTTCCTCGTAGAGTCGGCGCAAGACCGCGATCGCTCGCGTGCGACTGACCGAGGGCAAGGGCGTGGACGTGGTGTATGACTCGGTGGGTAGAACGACCTTTGAGAAGAGCCTGAACTGCCTGCGCCCGCGTGGCATGATGGTTTTGTTTGGCGCGGCCAGCGGCCCCGTGCCAAGCTTTGATCTGATTCAACTGAGTTCGAAGGGGTCGCTCTACATCACGCGGCCGACGTTGTGGCATTACATTGCGACACACGCCGAGTTGGAGCAGCGCGCCGGCGAGGTGTTGGGGATGGTTGCCGATGGCTCACTGCAATTGCGTATGGAGAACATGTATCCCCTGGCGGAGGCTGGTCAGGCGCACATTGACCTTGAAAACCGGAAGACGACGGGGAAGATTTTGCTGGAACCGTGAAACGCATCGTCTGGCCAGTGGTGATTCCGGGCCAATGGGCCGCAAGGATGCTGCGAGGAAAGACACCAGGGAACAGCTTGCGCGAGGAGCCGCGGGCTGTTCCCTTTCATGCTTTGCGGACTAAGGGCGAACTTATGCACAGCCAGATTTTGATTTATCCCGCAGACCGCGTTTTTGTGCTGACCGGTGCGGGCGTGAGCGCGGAGAGCGGGCTGGCGACCTTTCGCGCGTCGGATGGGTTGTGGGCAGGCTACCGGCTGGAGGATGTCTGCACACCGGATGCGTGGGAGCGCGACCCGTGGAAGGTCTGGGAGTTTTACTCGGCGCGGCGCAGGGCCGCCTTCGCGGCGAAACCGAATGCCGCGCACCGGGCGTTGGGCGAGCTGGAAAAGCGGCTGGGCGAAAGGTTTTTCCTTTGCACGCAAAATGTGGATGAACTCCATGAGTTGGGCGGGTCATTCAATCTGGTCCACATGCATGGAGAGCTGGCAAAGGCGCGCTGTGAGGCGGCGTGCGGCGCGGAGCCGGTGGACGACAGAAGGATCTATGAGTCACTGCATGAAGTGGGCCACTGCCGCTGTGGCGCGCGGTTGCGCCCGCACATAGTCTTCTTTGGCGAGACGCCGCTGGAACTCAGCCGCATCCAGGATGAGATCAACCGCGCGACGGTGATGGTTGTGATTGGGACATCGGGTTCAGTTTACCCGGCGGCGAATTTTGTGCAGTGGGCGCGGTTGAACAAGGCGCGGACAATTTACATCGGGCCCGAGGCGCCACTCAACGCAGGTGCGTTTTCGATCACGGTGGAGGGCAAGGCTGGCGAAGTGCTGCCGGGTCTGTTTCGTGTGGAGTAGCGACTTTGGACTCAGCCACTGCGTGGTGAGGGACGGAGGAGTTGATTGAACGTCCAATTTTGTTCTCCCGATGCCATTCCCTGTCCCCCATCCCTAGTCATTATTTTCCCGATTAAAAATGAAACCTGTATTTTAATTCCGCCTGGAACATCCGCGGGTCGTTCATGTGGAAGCCGCCGACGGTGATGGAGTTGTCGAGCAGCACGCGGTGGTTGGTGACATTGATGATGGTCCCGGTGCATTGGAGGCGGCTGCCGAAGCTGTGGCCGGCGGCGATGTCAAAGGTGGTGTGTGCGGGAAGGTAATTTCCCTGATAGGGGCCAAAGCCGGAGCCGGCGAGGCCGTTTGTGAAGCCGGATCCATAGTAGACATTGGTGGCGAACCAACTGGACTTTGGCAGCGTGGCGGTGAAGCCGGTGTTGAGCGTGTCACGCTGGTCGTGGTCCACGGGGAAATAACCGGGTCCCAGGTTACAGGCGGGGTCGCTGGGGTCGGAGCAGGTGAAGCCGCCGATGATGTTGCCACGCTGCTCGGCAATCTGGTTGGAGTAGCTCAGATGAAAGTAGCCAAAGCGTTCAATGCGTGGTGAGCGCAGGGTCATCTCCCATCCGCGGACCAATGCGCCATCCACGGCGATGGGGAAGTAGATGTTGGATTCACCAAGGTTTGAGTGGTCGAGGAAGTTGTTGATGCGGGTTCTGAAGTTGTCAATGTCCAGGGCCCAGCCACGCCAGGGTATCTGCACGCCAAACTGGTTCTCCTCGTCGCGCTCCGAGGGCAGGGCGGAAAACTGGTTTTGCCCGCCGCCGAGATTTTGGCCGTAGTTGATCAACGATTGCGCAGGCGTGAGGATGGGCGCGGGCTGGAAGAAGTGGCCATAGAAGCCGCGGAAGACCCAGTGCAGGCGCGGCAGCTCGACGGTGGCTCCGATTCGGGGGTAAAAGGCAGATTCGTTGAGCCAGGCGTGGTAGTTGGAATAGCGCATGCCGCCGAGCAACGTAACGTGGTCGCCGAGCCGCAGATGGTCACTGAAATAAAACTCTGCCAGCCCGGCGCCGGCCGTGGAAACGGTGTTGGGGAAGCTGGGCGTGGTGCCGTAGTTGACGAGCAGCCCATAGAGGTCGTTTTCCGACTGGTAAAAACCATAGCCGCCGGCGGAGAAATCATTGGCTTTCACGCTGATGCGCAGGTCCGCCTGTCCTCCGCCATAGCCTGAGTTTTGGTGCCAGGTTGTGGCCACCGGCTGGTCGATGGGAAGTGAATCATATTTGGAGAGATTGTAGTGGTAGAACGGTGCGAGTTCGAAGAGTGCTTTTTGGCTGAGAGTCCGCACCCAGTCGAGAATCAGGAAACCGTCGCGCTCGGTTTGCGCATCGCGCAAGCCAACCGAGGCGTAATAGCCGGAGAGCGCCTGCCAGTCCGTGGTGCTGGGGTCGTAGGGAATGTCAAAGTAATCCTGTCGCAGCTGCGCGTCGAGCCGGAGCTGGTCTTTCGCCGTCTGGTTGCGGGTCAGGTTGAGGAAGCCGCTCTCGGAGTTGGTGGCATCGTGGTAAATATCCGTGACTGGCGTAGCCAAGCCATAATTGGAGCGGTAGCCGTTGGCGCTCGCATACCACGCGGTTTTTTCCGAGTGGTTTCCGAAAGAGAGTTGTCCTTCGCCGGTTCCGAGGTTGCCGCCTTCCAGCAGGAACTCAGCTTCGCGGTTGCGCTCGAAACCATTACGGGGCAGCACGTTGAACATGCCATAGGTGCGGTCGCCAAGTTCCGCGGCATAACTTCCGCGCTCGACCTCCAGTGAATCAATGTCCTTGGGGTCGATCTGCGGGCCGACGTTCGACGCAATCTTGGTGTTGGGGATCGCCACGCCGTCGATGAGCCAGGTGGTCTGGTGGCCGCCGCGCATGTGCAGCATGTCGTGGGTCATATAGGCGCCGGGCACGTAGTCGGTAATCATCTCGGTGCCGACCGTGCGCGATGCGCCGGGAGTCTGGTCAATTTCAGCCCGGGTGATGAGGGTGCTTGGCGTGACTGTGTCGGGGGCCAGCGTTTGCGCACTGGAGTTGACGATGACGGTGGTGCTGGTTTGCGCAATGGGAAGAATGAGGTGGAAAACAGGATTGGTGTCGCTGGTCAGCGTGATGGCCTCCGTGGTTGTGGCAAATCCGGAGGCCTCGGCGGTCAACTGGTAGACGCCGAGCGGGGCTTGATCAAAATGAAAAACGCCCTCCTTGCCAGTCGTGGTGGTCAGCATGAAATCGGAATTCGCGGCCTTCAGCGTGACCTGTGCGCCGACGATGGGCCGATGCGCAGGGTCATGCACAATGCCTTCCACTTTGGCAAAGATGCTGGCACGCGCGCCTGTGACGAACAGCAAAGCGAAGACAAAAAAAATGAATGGGGAATGAACGGATGATTTCACAATTCAATGCTACCGGCAAACAAAGCAGATTGAGTTGGAGTTGGCCGCGACAAATTGTCGCAGCGTGGAGTGTGATTCGGCTCACAGAAAATTCACCAGCACGGATGCTTCAGGCTGCTTCCAAATCCGCATTGAGCTTGCCGGTTTTCATTATCGGGTAAGATAAAAAGACCACCCATTCGATTATTAGAACAATGCATTTAGGAGAGGTATTCATCATGAACGCTGAGAAGAGCACCCGTCATTCATTGCGCATTGCGCTCTTTGGTTTTGGAACGGTGGGGCAATCCGTGGCGCGGATTTTGACTGAGCTGCGGCCCGAAGGTCTGGAACTGACGCAAATCTTCAACCGCAACGTGGCGCGCAAAAAAGTGGATTGGGTCGGTGCCGATGTGGTTTGGAGCGAGGACGCAGATGCGGTGCTGAACTCGGGTGTTGACGTGGTGGTGGAGTTGATGGGTGGCCTTGAGCCGGCGGGCGGCTGGATTGAGCGCGCGCTCAAGAGCGGCAAGAGCGTGGTGACGGCGAACAAGAAACTGATTGCCTACCGCGGCGTGGAACTGGAGAAGATGGCAGCGGAGAAGGGCGGCCACATCAAGTATGGCGCCGCAGTGGCCGGCGGCATTCCGGTGATCCCGGGACTTGAGCAGGGGCTGGCTGGCGACCAGGTCAACCGCATTGAGGGGATTTTGAATGGAACCTGCAATTTCATCCTCAGTGAGATGGAGCAGGGGGCGGATTTCAACGCGGTGCTGGCCGAGGCGCAGAAGCGCGGGTATGCCGAGGCCGACCCGACCGAGGATGTGGGCGGATTTGATGCGCGGGCCAAGCTTGCCATTTTGATGCGCCTTGCCATGCGCGTGCACGTCAACCCGGACGAGATTTCGCCGCGTCCCATCACGGCAGTGGCCCCGATTGACTTCAGCTATGCGCGCGACCTTGGCTGCACCATCCGGCAGATATCGCGCGCCGAGTGCGTGGGCGGACATGTTGCGGCCAGCGTGGGCCCATCGCTGGTGCCACTCACATCGCCCATTGCCTGGTCGCGCGCGATGATGAACATGGTGATGCTCAGTGGGCGTTTTGGCGGCGATGTCATCTTCAGCGGCCACGGCGCCGGGGGCAGTCCGACGGCTGTTGCGGTGGTCAGCGACCTGATTGCGCTGGCGTCCGGCTCACGGCGCGTTGAGATTGCGAGCGAACGCGCGGCCATCGGCACCGAGAGCGAGGTGGCGCATTACATTCGCTTCCGCGTGAAAGACCGGCCGGGGATTGTGGCCGACATTGCCGGCGCGCTGGCAAAGGAAAAGATCAACATCAATGCGATTGTGCAGAAGCCGGGCTGCCCAAGTGATGACCTGCCGTTTGTTGTCACTGTTGAGCCGTGCAAGGCGTCGGCGCTCAAGCGCGCGCTTGATGCAATCAAGCAATGCGATTATCTGGTGGAGGAGCCGCTGGACATGCAGATACTCAGCGCGTAATTGCATTGCCATTCGCAGGCAATGCGGCAAGATTCATGCGGCCAGGCACGCGCCCGCCGTGGGCCAGTTGAACGAGCAGCCACAAGGGCGGGATGGTTTGCCGGGAATCACTGGTTTTGGCGGGTTTCCGTGACCGAAGTGATCCTCTGGAAGCGTGGATTGGAGCGGAGTGGAGCAAAGGCCGGGTCGAATGGGACATACACAAGCCATGGCTGATGGGCCAGGTAGGCGCGCTCCAAAAAATCAAGCGCATCGATTTGGTCGCCGGAGAAGGCGTAGCAGCGGGGAATGCTGAAATCCGTGAGGTCGTTTTTGAGCGTGTAAGCTCGAAGGGCCGCCAGATAGCCGCCCCCGGTGTAAGCAGTTTCAAGGCGCAGCTCCTCGGCCGGTTCGGCGATGGAATGAATGACCCACTGAAACTCCTGCCATGCCCTTTCTTTTTCACCCATCATGGAGTAGACATACCAAAGCTTGTAGTGCGCGCCCAGCACGTCGGGACTCTCGCCTAGAATCTGCTGGTAGAGTTTGACGGCCTGGGTGTAATGGCCTTCGTAGTAGTAAAGCCATCCCAGGTTGGTGCGAGTGGCCTTGGACTGTGGATCATACTCGAGCGCCTTCCTCATCTGCGCGTCAGCTTCCTTGAAGCGCCCCTCGGTCATGAGCAGGATGCCATACCAATGGTGGGCATTGACGTTGGCAGGGGCAATGGCAAGTGATTTTTGGAACTCCTGTTCAGCCCGCTCCATATCCCACTGGTAATACCAGTAGGAGAAGCCCAGGGCATTGTGTGCCTCCACTTGCGCGGGGTCCAGCGAGAGCGCCTGCTGTGCCGCTGCCCAACCGAGGCTGCGCGCCTGCTCCGTGTCCATCCAGCCATACTGGCCCATGAGGTTGTAAGTGGATGCCAGCAGTGCGTATGCGTCGGCGTAATGCGGGTCAATGGCCACGGCATTGCTCAGGTCTTCCACCGCATTTTCAAAACCCGTCTTCGAGCGGAGTGAAAGAAAATACAGCCCCTTGAGGTAGGCTTCATGGGCATCAGAGCGGTCGGGTTGATAAATAGCCCTGCCCAACTCCGGCAGATGCAGTGAAAGTGCCTGTGTCACCGAACTTGCAACTTCCGATTCAAAGGCAAATTTTTCCTTGAGGCTTGTGTCATAGATGCTGCTCCACAGGCGCGCCTGGTCTTTGACGCGAACCAGGCGCATGTCGAGGCGATATGTCCCACCTTCCTGCTGCAGGTTGCCCTCAATCAGGTAGGCCACATCCAACTCCCTGCCAATCTCACCGGTGCTCTTGCTGGTCTTGGCATAGGCATAGGCGGAACTGGGGGCAATGACACGCAATTGTTCACCGCCCATGCGGCCAAGCCGGTCGATCAACTCCTCGGTGATTCCGGTGCAAAAGTACTCACGGCCCGCGTCGCCGGTCATATTATGGATGGGCAGGACAGCGATGGAAATGGGGCGCTGGAAGAGAAGTGGACGGGCCAAGAAAAAGGCCACTGCCGCCATCAGCAATGCGGCTGCAGCCAGGCCAATGAGAATTCTGCGGCCCCGCCGCACCACAGGCAGTAGAACTGGATTTTTTTCATCGCCGGCTTCCTCCTCGATTTTGAACTGCTCCACCGCTGCGACAAACCGGTATCCCCGGCCACGGATGGTTTCAATCAATCGGTTTTGCGCGGTTTCGCCCAGGGCCTCACGCAATTTCCGCATGGCCGTGTTCAGGCCGTCCTCAAAATCCACAAAAGTATCATTGGGCCACAAACGCGTTTGCAACTCGGAGCGGGTGACGGTTTCACCAGCCCGCTCCACAAGCGCCAAGAGCAGCAAACGAGTCTTTTCCTGAAGATGAATGGGGCGGTTGTTTCGCAACAAGTCGCCCGAGCGGAGATTCAGCTCAAAGTTGGCA
>JAJXXN010000272.1 GCA_021781075.1 Acidobacteriota bacterium
ATGACCTCGCGCGATACCAGCGAGGCCTTCATGCCCTGCGTGCCCATGGTGATGCCGTCGGAGATGGTGATGGTGTTGAACTCCATCGGCGTGCCGCCGGCCTCGCGAATGCCCTCTTTGAGCGCCTCGGCAACCTCGCGCAGGTGCACGTTGCAGGTGCCGATCTCGGTCCATGTGTTGGCGATGCCGATGATGGGCTTGTGCAGGTCGTCCTTTGCGAAGCCCGCGCCCCGCAGGTAGCTGCGCGCCGCCGCGCGGCTGGGCCCCTCCGTGAGTGGAATGCTTTGCCGTTTGCCTTCAATTGTCATGCCGTCTTCGCCTTTAACCAGAATTTGCCGTTGTGTGCTGCTTCAAAGTTGTCGAGCGCCTTCTCGTGGCGCAGCGTGAGGCCGATGTCGTCGAGGCCCTCGAGCAGGCAGTAGCGGCGGAATGGATCCACCTCGAAAGCCGCCCGGAAGCCGTCGCTGTCGGTGACGGTGAGATCTTCAAGCGAAACGGTGAGTTGGTAGCCGGTCCTGGTGGCGGCTTTGTGCATCAACTCCGCAACCTGCGCTTCACTCAGGCGGGCGAGCACAATCCCGTTCTTGCCGGCGTTGGAAAAGAAAATGTCGGCGAAGGTGGGCGCGATGACGGCGCGGAAGCCGTAATCGCCAAGCGCCCATGCGGCGTGCTCGCGGCTCGACCCGCAGCCGAAGTTTTTTCCGGCGATGAGAACCTGAGCGCCCTTGTACTTCGGGTCGTTCAAAACGAAGCCCGGGTCCGGCGTGCCATCGGCTGACTTGCGCCAATCGTTAAAGAGAAAATCCCCGTAGCCGGTGCGCTCAATGCGCTTCAAAAACTGCTTCGGGATGATTTGGTCCGTGTCCACGTTGGCGCGGTCAAGCGGAACGGCCAGTGCGGTGAGTGTAGTGAACTTTTCCATTATGCCTTCACCTCCCAGTTGCGGACATCGACGAAGTGCCCGGCGATTGCGGCAGCGGCGGCCATTGCGGGGCTGACGAGGTGGGTGCGGCTGTCGCGCCCCTGGCGGCCCTCGAAGTTGCGGTTGGAGGTGGAGGCGCAGCGCTCGCCGGGTTGCAGGATGTCGGGGTTCATGGCCAGGCACATGGAGCAGCCGGGCTCGCGCCACTCAAACCCCGCCTCGCGGAAGATTTTGTCGAGGCCCTCGCTTTCGGCCTGCGCCTTCACGGCCTGCGAGCCGGGCACCACCATCGCGTTGACGCGCGTGCTGACCTTGTGGCCGCGCGCGATGCGGGCCGCAGCGCGCAGGTCCTCAATGCGCGAGTTGGTGCAGGAGCCGATGAAGACGCGGTCAATGGCGATGGAATCGAGCTTGGTCCCTGCCTTGAGCCCCATGTATTCGAGCGCGCGCTCCAAACTCTTGCGCTCAATTTCGTTGGGCGCATCGGCCGGGTTGGGAACCACCGCGCTGATGGGCGCCACCATGCCGGGGCTGGTTCCCCAACTGACGTGCGGCTCAAGGGCCGCCGCGTCGATGGTGAGCTCGCGATCAAATTTTGCCCCGGGGTCGGAGGGCAGCTTTTTCCACTCCGCCACCGCGCGCTCCCACTCTGCGCCCTGCGGCGAGAAGCGGCGCCCCTTGAGGTAGGCGAAGGTGGTTTCATCGGGCGCGATGAGGCCCGCGCGCGCGCCGGCCTCGATGCTCATGTTGCAGACGGTCATGCGGCCTTCCATGGAGAGGGAGCGAATCGCGGAGCCCGCGTACTCAATCACATGGCCCGTCGCGCCGTCGGTGCCGATCTTGCCGATGATCGCAAGCACAATGTCCTTCGCCGTCACCCCGGGCTTCAACTCGCCCTCGACGGAGATGCGGAAGGTCTTGGCCGGCTGCTGCGGAAGCGTCTGCGTGGCCAGCACATGCTCCACCTCGCTGGTGCCGATGCCGAATGCGAGGGCGCCGAAGGCCCCGTGGGTCGAGGTGTGCGAGTCGCCGCAGACGATGGTCATGCCGGGTTTCGTCAGGCCAAGCTCGGGGCCGATGACGTGCACAATGCCCTGGTCCTTGGAATCGACGTCGTAAAGCTCGATGCCGAACTCCTTCGCGTTCTGGCGCAGCGTGCTCATTTGCTTTGCGGCAATTGTGTCGATGATGTTGAGGCGGCCCTCAATCGTCGTCGGAATATTGTGGTCCACCGTGGCGATACAACGCCCCGGGCAGCGAACCTTGCGGCCGCTCATGCGCAAACCTTCAAATGCCTGCGGGCTGGTGACCTCGTGAAGCAACTGCAGGTCGATGTAGAGCAGGGATGGTTCGCCCTCGGGCTGAACCACCACATGCTGCTCCCAGACTTTTTCGAAGAGTGTTTTCGGGGCTGACATTTCTCTTGGCTGCTCCTGATGTTGTTGCAATCGTGTTGTTGTTTACTTGAGGAGTTGCTGGACGGTCTCGCGGACCTTCGCGCCCATCTCCGCGGTCTTGAGCACCGGCAGGCCCTGTGGGTTTTGACGCGCAAGGTCGGGTGTGCGGAAGCCCTGCTCAAGAACCTTGCGCACCGCCTTCTCAATCGCCACTGCTTCAACCTCGAGCCCCGCCGTGTGCCGCAGCACCAGCGCGCCGGTGAGGATTGCGCCGAGCGGGTTGGCGAGCCCCTTGCCCGCAATGTCGGGCGCGGAGCCGTGGATCGGCTCGTAGAGGTTGACCTTGCCGCCGATGGTGGCCGAGGGCAACATGCCAAGCGAGCCGGTGATGACGCCCGATTCGTCCGACAGAATGTCGCCGAACAAATTTTCGGTGAGCACAACGTCGAAATCCTTCGGGCGGTTCATGAGGTGAATTGCCATGGCGTCAACGTACTGGTGTTCGAGTTCAACGTCAGGGAACCCTGCGGCAACCTCGATGACAACCGCGCGCCAGAGCTGCGAGACCTCGAGGACGTTGGCCTTGTCAACCGAGCAGAGTTTTTTGCGGCGCTTCTGCGCGAGTTGGAAGGCAATGCGGGCAACGCGGGCAACTTCATCGCGCGTGTAGCGCATGGTGTTCCATGCCTCGCCCTTGGCCTTGTCCCAGGCGCGGGGCTGGCCAAAATAGAGTCCGCCAAGCAACTCGCGGACGAAGAGAACGTCGGCGCCGTCCACAATCTCAGGCCGCAAAGGCGAGTTGACGGCAAGCTCCTTGAAGGCGAAAGCGGGGCGGAGATTGGCGAAACCGCCAAGCGCGGCGCGAATGGCCAGCAGGCCGGCCTCGGGGCGCTTGTCCGGCGGAAGGGAATTGAACTCATTGCCGCCCACCGCGCCAAGCAGCACGGCGTCGGAATCCAGCGCGGCCTTCAACGTCTCCTCAGGCAACGGCGTGCCGTCGGTTGTGATGGCAATGCCGCCAATGCGCTTCTCCGTGATTTCCAGCGTGTGGCCGCCGATCCCGGTCGCGGCCTGCATCACCGCGACCGCTTCGCGCGTCACCTCGGGCCCGATTCCATCCCCTGCCGTTACCAGTAGCTTCAACTTCATTTTTTCCCTTGTCGCTTTCTGTCTTATTGGATTCAATTACGATTCGAGCATTGTCGCCGGCAAGTGGCGGCGGCTGAGCCGGATTTCATCCGGCAAAAGGCCGAGGAGGTCCTGGTCGTAGACATTCTTCTTGCGGTCGGCGAGCGCCACAAAGCGGTAGTACGTGTGCTGCAGCTCGTCGCGCGTGAGCTCGTAGCCTAGCTCGGCGTAACGATGGCGCAGCGCCGCGCGCCCGGAGTGCTTGCCGAGCACAAGGTTGGTCTTGGCCGCGCCAACCAGCGACGGCGTCATGATCTCATAGCAGAGCGGGTTGGCCAGCATCCCGTGCTGGTGGATCCCCGACTCGTGCGCGAAGGCGTTGGCGCCGACGATGGCCTTGTTGGGCGAGGGCTGGAAGGTGATGATCTGCCCGAGGATCTGGCTTGTCGGGTAGAGCTGGTTGAGCTTGATGTTGTTGGTCACGCCGTAGTGGTCGGCGCGAACGTAGAGCGCGGCGGCAATTTCCTCGAGCGAGGCGTTGCCGGCCCGCTCGCCGATGCCGTTGATGGTGCACTCGACCTGGCGCGCGCCGCCCTGGATGGCTGCCAGCGAATTGGCCGCCGCAAGGCCGAGGTCGTCGTGGCAATGAGAGCTCAAAACCACGCCGTTGGCGTCGATGGCGGGGATGCGCTCGCGGACCTGGCGGAACATCCGCTCGTATTCGCCGGGAGTGGTGTAGCCCACGGTGTCGGGCATGTTGATGGTCGTCGCGCCGGCTTCAACGGCAACCTGGACCATCTGGATGAGGTATTCGCGCTCGGCGCGGGTTGCATCCTCGGGCGAAAACTCCACGTCGTCGGAGAGGGTGCGCGCCAGGCGCACGCTCTCGGCGCATTGGTCGAGGGCCTGTTCGCGCGTCATCTTGAGTTTGTATTCAAGGTGCAGGTCGCTGGCCGCGAGAAAGACGTGGATGCGGGCGCGGTCTGCGTGCTCCAGCGCGCGTGCGGCCATCTCAATGTCCTCGGCCTTGGAGCGCGCCAGCGAACAGATGCGCGGCTTGCGCACCGCCTGCGTGATGGTGGCAATGGCGGCGAAGTCGCCCTCCGAGGCCATGGCAAAGCCGGCCTCGATCACGTCCACGCCCAGGTCCTCCAAGGCGTGGGCCATGGTGAGCTTTTCCTGCGTGGTCATGCTGCAGCCGGGCGATTGCTCGCCGTCGCGCAGCGTGGTGTCAAAAAATACGACTTGATCCCTGTCCATTCGAACCTCCGGGGGGAGCGAACCCGCTCCGGCTACCAAGTCAGTTTCGCAGAGGGAAGCGTTATAAAGCAAAGTTATAAAACTTTCATTTATCATAAGAAAAAGTTATACTAAAATGCGGAATCAAGATGCAAGGAGGCGGCGCATGGACCTGAGCCAGCTTGAAGTCTTCCTGATGGTTGCCGAGGAGAGAAGTTTTTCCCGCGCCGCAAAGCGTTTGCTGCGCACCCAGCCGGCGGTGAGCCAGGTGGTCCGCAAGCTGGAGCAGGAGGCGGGCGAGCAGTTGTTTGACCGCGCCGCGCGCGACGGCTCGCTGACCGCAGCGGGGGAGCTGCTGCGCGAGTACGCGTTGCGGCTCATCGCGCTCAGGCGCGAGGCAACGAGCGCGCTCGACGAATTGAAAAGCCTGGAGCGCGGACGGCTGCAGTTGGGCGCCAACGAGTACACCTGCCTGTACCTGTTGCCTGTGATTGCCGAGTTTCGCCGCCAGCACCCGCGGATTGACGTCACCGTAAACCGCATTTTGGCCAGCAGCATCCCGGAGGAATTGAACCGGCGCAGCTTTGAGCTGGCGGTAAGCAGTTTTCGCCCCGACCCGGCGCATTTTCGCTCGATTGCCGTCTACACGGACACGCTCTGGCTGATTGCCAGCCCCGATCATCCACTGGCAGCGGCCGGGAGCACGACGATTGCCAGGCTCGGCAAGGAGATTTTTGTGGCGCACAATGTGGCCTCGCCACTGCGACGCCGGGTGATTGAGAGCTTCCAAAAACACCGCACGCCGCTGCAAATGTTCATCGAGCTGCCGACGATTGAGGCGATCAAAAAATATGTGGCGATGGGTGGTTCCGTGGCGTTGGTGCCGCGGTTGACCGTGGCGCATGAGATTGAAACCGGCGAGCTCGTGCGCGTTAAAGTGGAGGAGTTGGAGTTCAAGCGTGTGCTGCGGCTGATTCACCGGCGGCAGGGGACGCTTTCCTACGCGGCGCGGGCGTTTTTGGCCACGGTTCGGCAGATGGCGGAACGGCTTGGGCCCCCGTATTATTCCCACGTGGAGCGTGCAACGGCCTGATATGCTGTGATTTGTTCGTCTTTGCGGGGAGGCAAATTGCGCAGGCCGCACCATTCTGCACAGCTTGCTTCTTATTTGAGCGTGGAGGGGCGTTGAGTCGCTCCGGCCATTTACAATGGGATAGAGCGGTGTGGTTGAAGCCATTACCGCAATCGAATGCACGGCATCGCGCCCTCAGACGGCCTGCCGCGAGGTATGGAAATCGAATGAAGAAGATTGTCTTTTTTGCTTTTCTGATGGCCGCCGGCGCCGTTGCGGGATATGCCCAGGAAAGCCGCCAGGATATCAGCATCAGTGCGACCGGTTGGATTGAGCCTTACCGCTATGGCCAGACAACAGTCGGGGTCAGCGCCACACCCGCCTATGGCATTCTGGGCAGTTATCGCTACATGCTCACGCCGTCCAGCGCCATTGAAGCCAATTACGGCATCACCTACAGGAATGAAATCCGTTATTACTCGCCGAACTTTTGTACCGGCCAAACCTCTTCACATTGTTCGGGCATTCTGGTCAACACCCGCACACAGGAAATTTCAGGCGCGTATGTGCGCAACTTCAATTACAAGCGCTGGAACCCGTTTCTTGAAGCCGGCCCAGGCGTGCTGATTTTTCTGCCGATTCTCAACTCAGGCACCACGGTGCATGACGTGAAGCAGCAGACGACCTTCACCGCCTTTTACGGCGGCGGCATCGCCTACGAGCTGAGCCCCAGCTTCGACCTGCGCGCCGAGTACCGCGGCATCATCAGCAAGGTGCCGAATTTTGGATTGGGCGGGAGCACCAACTCGGTTGAGAACCTGACCACCAACAAGTACTACAACATCTACGTGCCGACCATCGGCTTCGCATACCACTTCTAGGCGACAATCCAATTGCGAGGCGACAATCCCCCGGCGCGCCGGGGGATTTTATTTGCGTGCGGGCAGGGCATAGAGCAGCACGGCCCAGTAGTGCGCCATGCTGCCGAGCAACACGAAAATGTGCCAGAGGGCATGGTGGAAGGGCTTGTGGTCATGCGAGTAGAAATACACGCCCAGGGTGTAAAAGCCGCCGCCTACGAGGATCCAAAAAACCCCACCCCAGCCGACCACGTGCAGGAATGGCCCCATGGCGACCATGCCCACCCAACCCATCAGCAGGTAGATTGTCAGTGAGACGCGCGGGTGGCTGTCGCCATAGAGGGCTTTGTAAACGACTCCGGCGACGGCCGAGGCCCAGATGCCGAGGAAGAGCGACCAACCCAGCCAGCCCTTGAGGCAGAGCAGGGTGAAGGGCGAGTAGGTTCCGGCAATGAGCAGGTAGATGGCGGAGTGGTCGAGTATTTGGAAGACGCGGCGGGCGCGGGTGCGGACCAGCGAGTGGTAGAGGGTGGAGAAAAGATAAACAAGAAGCAGGGTGCAGCTGTAGAGTACGCAGATGGAAATTTGCAGTGAGGAGCCTGGCGAACTGCGGTAGATGAGCCAGATTGCGCCGGCGATGGCAAGAAGCGCGCCAATGCCGTGGGTGATGGCATTGGCGAGAATCTCGGTCAATCGATGCTCATGCTCCACTTTTGGCCTCGATACAGGCGGCGGGGCGTCGCGGCTGGGATTGCTCAATAGACGCGGTAGGCCAGGCCCACGCTGATGCCGTAGGGTTGGATGTTTGTGCCGAAGTAGTTGGTGACGTAGTGGT
>JAJXXN010000314.1 GCA_021781075.1 Acidobacteriota bacterium
CAAACGGCAGAGGCGCCAACGGGGCGCGGCTATTGGAGCATGGCAGCGTGATGGTGGGCGGCAAGCCGACGGAGTATTTGATACGGCGGCTGCCGGTGAGCACCTTCACGGAGCTGCCTGCGACTGTATCCGCGGAGCTTGAGAAGCGGGAGTGCATGATTCCACAGAGCTATCAGGCCCACCATGCCGAGAATGTGGTGCATGGGAGCTTTGAACGAGCGGGAAGCGTGGATTGGGCGGTGCTTTGCTCGGCGGGCGGAAAAGTGAAGCTGCTGGTGTTTTTTGCCAGTGCGCCGGGCAAGCCGCTGACGCTGGACGAGGCTGACGAAAAGAAATTGTTGCAGGTTCACGACCCGAGCGGTGTGCTGGGCTTTGATTGGGCGCTGGACGCGGCGACGCCCGGGCAGGTGCATGAGGCGCAGGCAGGATTGGAGCACAGGCCGGAGGCTCCGACGCACGATGCCGTGGAATTGACGTGGATAGACCATTGGTCGACGTACCGGCTGTATGAGCAGGGACGATGGGTTGAGTTGGAGATGCCGGATTGAGGGATTCAACTGTCTTGCAGTTGCAAGACAGGCGTAAGACAACATTGTTCAGGAGAGAGTCATGCGTGAAGCAGTGATTGTAAGTTCCGTTAGAACGGCTGTGGGGCGCGCGCCCAAGGGGGCGTTGAGCACGACGCGCCCGGATGATCTTGCAGCATTGGCGCTGAAGGGTGCGCTGGGGCGCTTGCCTGCATTGGAGCTGGCGGAGATTGACGACCTGGTGCTGGGTTGCGCGCAGCCCGAGGGAGAGCAGGGCTGGGACGTGGCGCGTTGGGTGGTGTTGCGGGCAGGCTTGCCGGTGGAGGTGTCGGGGATGACGGTCAATCGCCTTTGCGCGTCGGGACTGGAGGCGATTGCGACGGCGTCGGCGAAGATCCAGGCGGGGAATGCGAGCGTAATTGCCGCCGGGGGCGTGGAGACGATGAGCATGCTGCCCTTTGGCGGGTTGAAGCCGAGCCCGAACCCATGGTTTGTGGCCAATTACCCGGATTCGCTGATCACGATGGGATTGACCGCGGAGCGCGTGGCGAAGCGGTACGAGGTGAGCCGCGAGGACCAGGATGCGTTTGCGCTTGAAAGCCACAGGCGCGCGCTGGCGGCACAGGCGGCGGGGAAGTTTGACGGTGAGATTGTGCCGGTGACCTTGACGCGGACAGTGCCGGGCAAGGGACGCGGGAAAGTGGAAGTGAAGGAGACGGTTTTTACGGTGGATGAGGGGCCGCGCGCCGACTCGACACTGGAGGCGCTGGGGAAGTTGAAGCCGGCCTTTGCGGCAACGGGGACGGTGACGGCGGGCAACTCGAGCCAGACGTCGGATGGCGCGGCGATGAGCGTGGTGATGGACGCCAAGCGCGCGCAAACTCTGGGTTTGAAGCCGCTGGGCCGGTTGATTGCGTATGCGACGGCAGGCTGTTTGCCGGAGGAGATGGGGCTGGGGCCGATTTACGCGGTGCCGAAGGCGCTGAAGAACGCGGGGCTCAAGTTGAATGATATGGAGGTCATC
Organism: Acidobacteriota bacterium; assembly: GCA_021781075.1. Taxonomy (GTDB): domain Bacteria; phylum Acidobacteriota; class Terriglobia; order Terriglobales; family Acidobacteriaceae; genus CAIMNN01. The sequence continues at coordinate 1,552 of JAJXXN010000314.1, forward strand.
GAGTTGAATGAGGCGTTTGCCTCGCAGTCGCTGGCGGTAATCCGGACGCTGGGGTTGGACCCGTCGCGGGTGAATGTGAACGGCGGGGCAATCGCGCTGGGTCATCCGCTGGGTTGCACGGGCGCGAAGCTGACGGCGAGCCTGTTCGCGGAGCTTGAGCGGCGCAATGCGCGGTATGGGCTGGTGACGATGTGCGTGGGAGGCGGCATGGGTGCTGCGGGGGTGTTTGAGCGGTACTAATCTTTTGTTCCAACACTAGAAAAGCAAAAGGCCGGATTGCTCCGGCCTTTTTTGTTGTTTCAGCTGGATGGGATTACGCTTTGGCCTTTGCCTTTTTTGCGGGCTTGGCGGCCTTGGGAGCGCCGGTGCCGGATGCCACGGCCTTGAGCCGGGCGTTGAGGCGGCTTTTGTAGCGGCTGGCGGTGTTGTCGTGCAGCACGCCCTTCTGGACGCTCTTGTCGAGCAGCGAGACGGTGGCGCGGAACTGGGCCTGCGCGGCGGCGATGTCGCCCTTGGCGAGGGCCTCGCGCAGTGCGCGGAGGCTGGTGCGTACGCGGGTCGTGTTGGCGCGGTTGACCGCGGTCTTCTTCTCGGTCTGGCGGGCGCGCTTGAGCGCGGAAACGTGATTGGCCATGAATCTTCCTTTGAATCTTGAACGGGATTTTGCGGCGTCAGATGCAATCAGAGCCGCATCCCTCGCAATTATTGAGTTTATCGGAAAGGGGGCGTGGGGTCAAACAGGGATCCGGGCTCAGGATAGGGCGTTCAATACGAATTCAGGGAATTTGATTGACTGCGAGGAATTTCTGGATTTCATCGAGGACGCGTGCGGGCTGTTCGCGGTGGGGGATGTGGCCGCAATTTTCCAGCAGGATGAATCGCGACGGGCCGCCGAGGTTACGCAGGATGCGGGTGGGGTGCTCCACGGTCCCGTATTCGTCGCTGTCGCCGTGGAGGACCAGGGCGGGGCAGTGGACCTGGGCGAGTTCCGAGTCGAGCGACCAGCGTGAGTATTGCGGGTCGAGCCAGGTATCAAGCCATGCGCCCAGCGCCCAGGCGGCTTTGTCGCCGTGGTAGCGCGCAAGGCGCTCCAACTGGCCCGGCTTGCTGAAGGCCACGCGTGCCGCGCGGACGCCGTTCAGCGTGGATTCTTCAACGTAGCTCTGCGCCGACTCAGCGATGACGGCGCGGCAGCGGGAGCCCAGGGCGGCGGCGGTGGAGATGGCCATGGCGCCGCCGACGCTGTGCCCGAAGGCGATGATTTGGCCGAGGCCGAGCGCCTGGCAAAGGAGCGGGGCGATGTGGTGGCCTTCATCGCGAATGAAGGTGAAGGAGAGTTTTCCGGGGTGAGGGTCGGAGCGCCCGAAGCCGAGGCGGTCATAGGCGATGACGGGCAGGGAGGTGAGTCGGGCAAGTTTTGCCGGGAGGTCGCGCCAGAGCTCGACGGAGCCGATGGAATCGTGGAAGAGCAGGAAGGCCGGCGCATTGGCGCGGTTAGAGCCATCAGGGAGCCATTCATGGGAGAAGAGTGTGCCGTTGGGGGTATGGACGTGGTGGTCGAGCTCTTGGAGTTTCATGGCGCAGGATTCATTTTACTGACCGGGGGAGCGGGGAGGCGGGCGGAACCAAGGTGGTCAACGTGGTGGTGGCGAATTCATCAACCTTTTTGAATTGGGAGATTGACGGGGGCGGCGTGGGGCGTTACTCTCACGGCAGACAAGGACTTGGTCGCCAAAGCCAATCCGCTCCCAACTGCACCAGCCGAGGGCTGCGCGAGTTTTGCGCCGCCCTCGAAGTGTTTTTGGGTGCGGGCCAGCGGCAGGCGGCTTTTGCCGGAAACGCGCAGCTTTTTCACCATCGGGCAAAGTTCAGGGCAGCAGGCCGATGGTAATCTCAGGGATATGTAGACGGCCGCCCGCCGCGCGGGCGTACTGGGGGTAGCTCTGAAGACGAAACTGGAGATCACGCCGAACCTGGAGCCGCTGTTTGGGACTCGCGATGAAAACCTGCGATTGATGGAAGACAAGCTGGGGGTACGGATCGACCTGCGCTCGGACGCGGTGCATGTGGAGGGACCGGAAGAGGGAGTGGAGACGGTCCGCCGGATTTTTGAGGATTTTGAGGCGTTGCGGAAGATGGGGATCAACCCGCACAATGGCGAGCTGAACGGGATGCTGCACCTGGTGGTTGCGGACGCAGGAATGACGCTGCGGAAGCTGGCGGAGAGCGGGAAGCAGCGCTCGCATGGGACCAAACGGATGGTGCAGCCCCGGAGTGTGAACCAGCGGGTATACCTTGAGGCGATTGAAGAGCACGACATGACCTTCGGCGTGGGGCCGGCGGGCACGGGGAAGACGTATTTGGCTGTGGCAATGGCGGTGAGCGCGCTGAATGCGAAGAAGGTGAGCCGGATCGTGCTGGTTCGCCCGGCGGTTGAGGCGGGCGAGAAGCTGGGCTTTTTGCCGGGGAGTTTGCAGGAGAAGGTGGACCCGTACCTGCGGCCTCTTTATGATGCGCTGTTTGACATGCTGGAGCCGGAGCGCGTGGAGAAGATGCTGGAGAAGGGCGTGATCGAGGTTGCGCCGCTGGCCTTCATGCGCGGGCGGACGCTCAATGACGCGTTCATCATCATGGACGAGGCGCAAAACACGACCATCGAGCAGATGAAGATGTTTTTGACGCGCCTGGGGAACAACTCAAAGGCGGTGATCACGGGCGACATCACGCAGATTGACCTGCCGAACCCGCGGCGGTCGGGGCTGGTGGACGCAATCAACATCCTCGACGGGGTGGATGGGATCCGCTTCTGCCATTTTGAGGAGGCGGATGTGGTGCGCCATGCGCTGGTGCAGCGGATCGTGCGGGCGTATGAGGCGGCGAAGCCACAACAGCAGAACCTGCCGCTTGAAATGGGCGAGGGGAACCCGATGGAACTTGGCGGCGCGGAGCGGCCGGGCATGAAGACGCAGTAGGCGGAATTACGGTTGAAAGCGGAGCGGCGTGCCCTCGATGGCACGCCGCTTTTGCATTGAAAGAAATCCGAATCGAGCTACACTTAAAACAAAGCAATGATACTTGCAGATCCAGGGCTTCAACGAATCGGAAATACTGCGCTGCCGCAACGATTGCCAAGGCTGCGCGTATTGGAGGGTTTTATCAAAACCGCGCGGCGCGCGGCCGGGTTGCGCGGCGAGGTGAACGTGTTGTTGACGACGGACGCGCACCAGAGGGCGCTGAACAAGAAGTTCCGGGGCAAGGCGAAGACGACGGATGTGCTTTCGTTTCCGGCGTTGCCGGATGCGGGCTATGCGGGGGACCTGTCAATCAGCCTTCCGGTGGCGCGCAGGCAGGCCGAGGAGCACGGGCACGCGCTGATGACGGAGTTGAAAATTTTAATCCTTCATGGCGTTCTGCATCTTGCCGGTTATGACCATGAGACCGATGGCGGGGAGATGGCGGCGTTGGAGGAGACTCTGCGGGCGAAGTTGAAGCTGCCGGCGGGCCTCATCGGCCGCGCCACTCGGCGGCGGTCAACTCCCAAATCTCCGACGCCGCCGGGCCGCCGACGTAGTGGCGCAGTTCTTGGCCGATGAGGCGCATGCCCTGCCGCTGGCTGATTTTGCGCGAGGCGGTGTTGGCCGCGGATTTTGAGACGCGCAATACATCAAAGCCGAGAACATTAAACCAGTAATCATTGGCCCAGTCTGCGGCTTCGCTCATCAGCCCTTGGCCGTGGTAGTCGAGGCCGAGCCAGAACCCGCGGTTGTTCGCTTCTGCGCGCACCAGGCTGATGGCGCCGATGATTTCATCCGGCGCGGAGTTGAGGCGCAGTCCCCAGTGCCATTCATCGCCGCGCTCGATTGCCGGCAGCGCATGACCGCGAAGAAAATTTTCGGCACCATCGGGCGGATAAGGCCACGGAATGCGATTGTGCAGGTGGCGGACAATCTCCCAGTGGGGAAAGATCTGCTGAATCCGAGGCGCATCCTCGATCGCCAGTGGTCGCAGCACTAGGCGTGCGGTGTCGCCGCCGAGGATCGCCGAATGCGTCATGGCAAATGATAGCAATTAGGCGATAATCAAAGGGAAGGGAATTCACTTGAAATCAGGTTTTGTTTCAATCCTTGGGCGGCCGAATGCGGGCAAGAGCACGCTGGTGAATGCGCTGATTGGCGAGAAGGTGTCGATTGTGACGCCGAAGGCGCAGACGACGCGCAACCGGATAGCCGGCGTGCTGGAGGTTGCGGCGAAGAAGGGCCGGCACGAGGCGGCACAGATAGTGTTTGTGGACACGCCGGGCGTCCACCGGGCAAACACGCACCTGGACAAGAACATGATGCAGGAGGTGCATGAGGCGCTAGCGGAGCGCGATGTATTGCTGCTGGTGGTGGACGCGGCGAAGACTGCGCAGTTGGCCGGCGAGGCCCGCGGCCGCGCGGCGGCGGAAAAGCAGGAGCGGGAGCTGAAGGAGGAGGAGAGCGTCTTCGCGCTGGTGCGCGGGCTTGATTGCCCGGTCTTCCTGTTGCTGAACAAGATTGATTTGGTGCCGAGAGCGCAATTGCTGCCGATGATTGAGAGTTTGACGGCGAAGGCGAAGTTCGCCGAGGTGTTGCCGATCAGCGCGCGCAAGCGGGACGGGCTTGATTTGTTGCTGCAGCGGGTGGTGGAGGCTTTGCCGAAAGGGGAGCGCTATTTTCCGAAGGAGCAGTACACGGACCAGCCGGAGCGTTTCATGGTGGCGGAGCTGATCCGGGAGCGGATACTTCTCGATACGGGCGAGGAAATTCCCTATGCCGCGGCGGTGGTGATAGAGCAGTTTGAGGAGCCAAGCGAGGAGGAAGTGCGTGAGGCGGCGCGGAGGAAAAAGCTGCCAGTGACGCACATAGCGGCGGTGATTTACTGCGAGCGCCCGGGGCAGAAGGCAATCCTGATAGGCAAGGGCGGGGTGAAGCTCAAGGAGATTGGGACGGGGGCGCGCAAGGAGATTGAGTCGCTGCTGGGGACGCGGGTTTACCTTGAGTTGCGGGTGATCGTGGAGCCGCGGTGGCGCGAGTCGCGGGGGTTTGTGGAGTCGCTTGATTGGCGTCGGCAGTTGGAGGAGTTGTCATCGCGCCATGGCGGAACCGGGGAGACGGAGTCGTAAGGGGTCAGCATTCGACGCGCCCGCGGCCATTGGATTTGGCAAGATACATGCGTGCGTCTGCTGCGGCAATCAGGTCACTTACGGTTTTGGCATCCCGCGGCGCGGTGGCAATGCCGATGCTGGCGCTCAGTTGCAGCTCTGTGCCATCGTTCATTTCAAAATAGGTTGTGCCCACCACGTGCAGCAGTTCCTCCATGCGGGTGCGCGCCTCCTCTCGATCCGCCCCGGGGAGAAAGATTGCAAATTCATCGCCGCCATAACGGAAGCAATGGCGGAGGTCGCCGACTTGACGGGCGATGAGGCGGCCCACCTGGGCTAGCACCTCGCTGCCGTTGAGGTGGCCGTACTGGTCGTTGACGTCCTTGAAGTGGTCAATGTCGAGGAAGGCAAAACTGAAGGAGCGGCCATCGGCGAGGACGTCGTCCAGCTCGTTTTCAAATCGCTCGTAGAGATGGCGGACGTTGTGGAGGCCGGTGACGTCGTCGGTGATGGTGAGCTGGCGGATGCGGGCCAGGTCGCGCGCGTTTTCGATGGCAATAGCCGCATAATCGGCCAGGATGTGGAGCATGGCAATGGCCGTATCGTTCATCTTTGCCGCATCCGGATTGATGAGCTGGAGCAGGCCGATGGTTCCTTTGCGTCCGATGAACGGCAGGGCGATGATGGAGTGGATGCGCAGCGGGTATTTTGAATTGATTAAGGCCGACTCCTTTGCCAGC
>JAJXXN010000136.1 GCA_021781075.1 Acidobacteriota bacterium
TCGTCGCGAACTCCGACGGCAACAGCATTTCAATTTTTGACACAGCAGGCCTGAATACGGCAAGCAAGCCGCGCGCCGTCTTTGACCATTGCCCGGGCGCCGGCAGCCTCGCCATACTGCCCGACTCCTCCAAGGCCTTTGTCGCCTGCGCCGCGGGGCACCAGGTGCTCTCCATCCGCCTCGCTAACGGCAAACAGCCCGACCGCGTCGAGGCTCTCATGGATGTTGGCAAATTGCCCTGCTACCTCGCCATAAAACCGGATGGCGGCGAAATCTTCGTCATGAACTCAGGCAGCGACACCATCTCCGAGCTCTCCACGCCCACAAACGACGTAGGCGGAAGTTATCTGATGGGCGCGCATCCCGGGCAGGGCCTGGTGAGCGAGGACAATTCCCTGCTCTACGTCAGCAATTCCGGCTCCAATGAGGTCACCATCTATGCCGTGGATGATGGCGAGCGTGTCGGCGGTGTCAGCGTGGGCGATGGCCCATCCGCGATGGCTTTTTCCGCGGCTGGCAACCTTCTGCTTGTGGCAGACTCACGATCTGCCGATGTGGCTTTGGTCAGAACCGCAAGCCGCGCCCTGTTCAACATCATCCCCACCGGCAAAGATCCTGTCGCCATTGCCGTCGCTTCGTTCAACGTGAAATAAACCCGCCATGCCCATGCCACGCATGGTGACATGAAATTGATTGCCGGTCACATCGGACAATGCCGCTTCCAGCGGATACAATTAAGAATTGGGGATATATGCATGTTGACGAGTTCCGCGCAAGAGGCCATTGGAACCCAAACGGCGAAGAGTCTGCCTAAAGACCCGGCCGGCTTGCTTGAAAAACTGACGACGGAGAGCCCAAACGAGGCTTCACAAGGGCTTGATACCAAGTCGGCCCTTGACATTGCGCGCATCATCAACCACGAGGATGCGAAGGTGGCCGCGGCGGTCAAAAAGGCCATTCCTGAAATCGCACAAGTCATCGACCATGCGGCGCGCAGCCTGCGCGACGGCGGGCGCATCATCTACATCGGGGCCGGTTCAAGCGGACGCATTGCCGCGCTCGATGCCTCCGAATGCCCTTCCTCGTACTCCACCGCGCCCGGACAAATCCAATACATCATGGCCGGCGGACCCAAGGCGCTTGCATCGGCTGTCGAGGTCAACGAGGACTCCGAAGAGCTTGGCCAGCGCGACATCGCACGCCGCCGCCCCAGCCGCAAGGATGTCATCATCGGCATCTCCGCATCAGGCAGGACGCCTTATGTGGTTGCCGCCACCGCCTACGCCCGCGCCCGCGGAGCCTACACCGCCGCCGTCACCTGCAACCACGACACCCCGCTTGCCGCCGCCGCTGACATCGCCATTGTCGCCGAGGTCGGGCCCGAGGTCGTCTCCGGCTCAACACGCATGAAGGCCGGCTCCGCGCAGAAAATGGTTTTGAACATGATCACCACCGGCACCATGACGCGCCTCGGCTACGTTTACGAAAACCTCATGGTCAACCTGCACATGCAGAACTCCAAGCTTGTCGAGCGCGGCATCCGCATCCTCATGCAGGCTTGCAAAATCACCCGCGAACAGGCCGTGCAGACCATCAAAAGCGCAGGCCGCAGCGTCCCTGTCGCACTCGTCATGCTCAAGGCCGGTGTGGACAAGCCTGAAGCCGTCCGCCGCCTCGCCAAAAGCGACGGCAACGTCCGACTGGCCATCGAAGACAACGTGCTGGAATTGTAATCAGGTCTTCCGCCTGCTCTCTACTCACGCGCATTCCGAACGGCTTCTTGCATCCCCCCATGCGCTGTCATGCCCAGCGAGTTGCGCAGTCGGGGAATCCGCGTTTTCCTTTGACGCTTATTTATAAAATCCCTTATTGCACCAACCACGATCCCCACACACAATTCAGGCGTCCCTTCCTTGGTTCGCTCTTTGATTCAAGGATGGGGCACAAAGAACCGTGTCAACGTCGGCTCCGGTGGGTGGGCCACCGGCCAATTAAATTGACCGGCTAGTTGACTGGATTTCCCACCGCCGGTGTACTCTGCGTCATCGTTGCAATCTTTGATGCCACTTCCGCGGCTATTTTATCGCCAAACCGTTCCTCAGCGTGTTTATCCGTTCCGCTTTCTTCGTATTCAACATTTCCGGGCGGCGCGGTTCCGGCGCTGCTCAACAGATAAGTTGCCGCAAATCTTATTTTCCCGCGCGCAAATTCATTCAGTCCGTCCCAGCGCGAGCGCGTCAGCGTCACAGCCAATTGCACGCTCCCTTGTTGATTTGTCTCGGCCACTGCGACGTTCCTGTTTTTCAAACCTTGGGCAATGATTTCGCGAAGGTGGTTCAATTCATTTGCCCCGCACTTCGAAAGCAAGTGCAGCCCCACCCCCGGCATCAACCCAAGCGGATCATGATCCTTTTCACAGCGCTGGTTAACAGTGACGAATAGAACCACATTGCCCGCTGTGGCTTGCATTTTGCCAATGGGCTGTGGCGGTTGTTGCGCACCGCTTTCACCACCGGTTTGGCCAGAGGCAAATACAGGGTTGCTTTGCGCTGCGGGCTGATTCGAGTTTCTCATGCTTCCAAAGAGGCTATGGGCTATGGAGTTCGAAGCGGGTTGGGGCGTGGTGGCCTGGCCGTTTTCGGCGGGCGCGGCCGATTGTGCCGTTGTCTGCGGCACGGGCTTGAGCGTGAAACCGGAGGATTGTTTGAAATTTTCATAATCCTCGCGGACCTTCGCCATACGCTGTGGGGATTGCTTATCTTTGGCCTTCTGCGCCGCAGTGTCAAGGTGCGTGCCGCGCAGGTCATTGGCTGCTTGTTCTGCCGACGCCGCCTCCATCACGTTGTAGTCGGAGTTGAGCTTCAAATAAAGAGTATTGCCAGCTTGGAGCGAAACGAATTGTGAAGCGCCGCGAGTCAAAATTCCCAAGGACAACCAATAGGCATGGACATAATAAATACCAGGTGCTTGATCGATGTAAAAATATTTTCCGGCGCGCAGAATGCAGACTATCTCACCATTGAGTGCGATCAAATTGCCGCTGCCACCACCCACAAAATGATATGGCCGGTATAGTACGATACGTCCTTGCCCCGGGGCAAGCGGGGGCAATGAAGGTTGCCCCAACACCATCAAAGCCGGAAAGAAAAGCAGAAAAGCCAACAGTAAATTTGCTTTGCGCACCGGGAAGTGCACAAGGCGCTGCTGCCGCGCCTGATCCAATTGAAGCCAGCTGTACGCCCTGTGCCAGCGGTAGTACGTCTGCTCGGTGTTGCCCGCCTCGCGGTTTGTAATCGGATGTTTTTTCCCGTTGGCGACCGTCACATCAATCTGCCGCGACAAACTGACTATCTGCTCCGAGATATGCTTTTTGATTTTGTCCATTCCATGCTCCTTTCCTTCCAATCTCTCTGATGCCGAATTGTACAAAAATCGCCGGGCACTCCATGTTTGGCCTGCCAAATCTTTTGAACCAGTTTGATTGTTAGTATAGCGTAACGGATTTTTCGCTCCTCGCGTCGCAGTAGCCATTGGTGCGGGAAAGTGGAAAGCGTCCTTTGCCTTCCACTTTTCCATGCCACTCGTTGAACTTCGTGTCAGCCCAACTTGGTTGCTTCGGCTCCCACCCTGGCCTGAAGCGCTTTTCCCTCCTCCAAGTCCATTCGCTTAAACTGGGTAGGTCAGGAGTCTTTTTCTTCAATGGACAAGTTCGTCATTCGCGGCGGCAATCCGCTGGTCGGCACAATTCGCGTCTCGGGGGCGAAAAACTCAGCGCTTCCTTGCATGGCAGCCGCGCTGCTCACCGAGGAGGAGGTCATCCTCGAGAACATTCCCCAAGTCCGCGACATTGAGACTGAGCGCAAACTGCTCGAGTCGATGGGCGCTGCGGTGCAATTGGGCTATGGCCGCGCGCAGCACCGCACCACCATCTGCTGCAAGACACTGAGCGACCCGATTGCGAAGTACGAAATCGTCAAGACCATGCGTGCAAGTTCGCTCGTGCTGGGGCCGCTGGTTGCCCGCGTGGGCATGGCGCGCGTTGCGCTGCCCGGCGGATGCGCCATCGGCGGACGCCCGATTGACCTGCACATCAAGGGCCTGGAGAAGATGGGCGCAACCATCACGCAGGAGCATGGGTACCTGGAGGCGCGCACGGAGCGGCTAAAGGGCGCGCACATCGTCTTTGACAAAATCACCGTCACCGGGACGGAAGACCTGCTCATGGCCGCTGTTCTGGCCGATGGCGAGACGGTGATGGAGAACTGCGCATGCGAGCCGGAAGTCAGCGATACGGCGGCGCTACTAACCGCGATGGGCGCAAAGATTGAGGGCGCGGGCACTTCGACCATCCGCGTGCAGGGCGTAACCAGGCTCCACGGCGCACGGCACCGCATCAACCCAGACCGCATTGAGGCCGGCACCTTCCTCATTGCCGGGGCCATCACCGGCGGCGACCTGATTGTGGACAACTGCAACCCCGAGCATCTGGGGGCGTTAATTGACAAGATGACGGAGATGGGCGTGCATGTGGAAACCCTTGCGCCAGACCAACTGCGCGTTCGCGCCGACGCGCAATTGAAGGCGGTGGATATTTCAACCGAGGAGTACCCCGGGTTCCCAACCGATATGCAGGCCCAGTTCATGGCATTGGCAACACAAGCCGATGGCGTGACCCAGGTGAAGGAAAACATCTTCGAGAACCGCTTCATGCATGTGCAGGAATTAGTGCGCATGGGGGCTAATATCAAGGTGGATGGCCGCGTTGCCACCGTGCGCGGTGCCACCCCTCTCTCCTCGGCCGCGGTGATGTGCAGCGATCTGCGGGCCTCGGCATCGCTGGTCCTGGCTGCTCTGGTGGCGGATGGGGAGACGATTCTTGATCGCGTCTATCACATGGATCGAGGGTATGAGCGGATTGAGGAAAAGTTGCGTGGCGTTGGTGCGCAGATTCGCCGACTGGGCAATGTTTTTGGCAGTGCACAGTAGACGAAAGCAATTTATTTTTCCCGCTTGAACTGTTTCAATACATGTACTTCAGTAACTAAAGTTCATTCAGCTACCAAGTCGATAATGGAAATATCCGTGCCAGGTCCTGTGGTAAGTTGATTGCATACTCATCACGCCGTGGACGAGGACCGGTATCATCCGCATCAATGCGGGTATTTCCAAAGTGAGACCCTATATGAACTGGAACGCGATCCCGGACATCGCAGCAACCGGATTTTTGATTTTGGCGTTTTCCTCTGTTCTAAACAGGAACGGGGTACCCGGGCCTGTGCGCTGGTTGATCGGCTGGATGTTGATTTTGATACATTTTTTTGCGTTACTATTCATCACGTCGCCGGGCGGTTGGGCTAAATTTTCTACGATTGTCTCCACCGTGGCATTACTCTGGGCGGGTGTGTTTTTCATGTGGGAGACGGTTCCCTACAAATCCTTGAAGGCCAGCCGCAACATGCTGATCAGTATCCTGGTGGCCAACCTGCTTCATACCATTGCCGTCAAACTCACGACGCCTTCCATCCTTCTGCTTGACCTTTCGGCGGGGCTTTATGCCGCCGGGCCAATGCTGGTTTTTCTTTTGACGTGGCGTCAAGTGCATCCACCACTGAGAATTTTTCTGCTCTGCTCCTACTCCGCGTTGGGTTTCTTTTTAATTTATTTGGATCATTTCCCCCATCCGTCGATGCTGATTGCCTATGCACCGGAGATACTGCTCACCTATTTGATCTGCAGTGTCCATTTCACCATCAGCTACAAGCGATTCACCGCGGGCTCCATCATTATGATTTGCGGGATGTATCTTTGGGCGGCGGTCTTCCTCATGGCCCCGTATTTACAAGTGCAAATGCCCACGTTGCATATTGAATTGGAAGTCTGGAACCTGCCCAAATATATTGTGGCCTCTGGCATGATCTTGCTGCTGCTGGAGAACCAGGTGGAATTCAACCGCAAACTGGCGATGCATGACGCCTTGACCGGTCTTCCAAACCGGAGGCTGTTTGAGGACAGGCTGACGAGCGCCATTGAACGGTCAAAACGATCAGGGACACGAACCGCATTGTTGATTGTCGACCTCAATGACTTCAAGCAAGTGAACGATACCTATGGCCATGCGATCGGCGATAAGTTATTGCAATCCATTTCGAGAATATTCACGGCGCGGCTGCGCAGCATAGACACTGTGGCGCGGACCGGGGGGGATGAATTTGCCATTGTGCTGGAGGGCCCGATCACGCGCGTCGAGGCGGCGTTTGTAGCCGAATCAATGTTGATGGATGCCCGCAATCCATTGCAACTGGGGGAGCATCGCGTACAGGCGAGTTTCAGCGTGGGCCTGGCACTTTACCCGGAGGATGCGCAGAGCGCCGAAGGGTTGTGCATTGCCGCTGACAGGCAGATGTATCAATTCAAAGAAGCTAAAAATTCATTCCAAATGGAACAAACGACAAAAGACGAGGCCCAGGGTTTAGCCTGAGCCTCATTGAATCATTTTTCAGCAGAAGGATTACTGCTGTCCGCCGCTGGGACGGGTGCCGGCAGGGCGGCCTCCGCGACGGCGACGACGGCGTCGGTTATTGTTGTTACCGGCTGGCTGCCCGGCCTGGCCTGGCTGGTTTGGAAACGTGGGAACGCCATCGGCGCGATTGAAGTTGGGTTCGTTCTCCTCATCAAACTCGGTCTCATCGCCCTCAAAGTCGTCACCGCCCTCGATGAAGATGGTGCTTTGGTTTGAGACCGGTTGACGGTCATCAAACTCATGGCGCGGACGCGGGGTGCGTTGTTGCGGAGCGGCCTGGGCTTCCACCTCGACGTCGTCAGATTCCTCGACGGTTTCTGCCGCGGTGGGCGCCATTTTGGCCTTTTGCTCCTTGATGAGCGCCTTGCGGCTGAGCTTGATGCGGTTGCCTTCGATGGCAAGCACCTTGACCATCACCTGATCGCCTTCGCGCAACTCGTCCTTCACTTCCTTGACGCGGTGTTCTGCGATTTCGGAGATGTGCAGCAGGCCATCCGTGCCCGGGAAGAGCTCGACGAATGCGCCGAACTCAGCGAGGCGGACAACTTTGCCGAGGTAAACCTTTCCGACTTCCGGCACCGCGGTGATGTTGCCGATGATTTCAAGGGCTTTTGCGAGGCCTTCCCCATCGGATGAGGCAACATTGACGCGGCCAGTGTCATCGACATCAATTTTGACGCCGGTCTGCTCGATGATGCCTCGAATTGTTTTGCCGCCGGGCCCGATGAGGTCGCGGATTTTATCTGTTGGGATTTGGAGGGTGTGGATTCGCGGCGCGAACTTGGAACGCTCCTGGCGCGGCCCGTCAATGACCACATCCATTTTGTCGAGGATGTAGAAGCGGCCACGGCGTGCCTGTTCCATTGCCTCGCTCAAAATCTGG
>JAJXXN010000240.1 GCA_021781075.1 Acidobacteriota bacterium
TGCTCTTTTCGCCACCTGCTCACTCAGCATAGCGCTCTTTGCGCAGGAGCCGCCCGTCAACATCGCTCCGGCACGTCACCCCGCCTTGGCCACGGCACAGGAGCAAATCCGCATCGCCTGGCTGAAGGTGGATGCCGCGCAGCACGCCAACGATTGGGACTTGCAGGGCCACGGCACGCATGCCCGCCAACTGCTCTTCGATGCCGGTGAACAGCTCCGCATGGCCGCAACAGCCGCCAACCACAACCCCGGCCCCAAGGCGCCCGCCCGCGGTGATTTTGGCCCCGAGCCGGAGGTGAATATCTCCCGCGAACGCCACCCCGCCCTCGCCGCCGCGCAAATTGAGATTCGCGGGGCATGGATGAAGATTGTCCAGGCCCAAAAGGCCAATGACTGGGACATGGATGGCCACGCGCAAAAGGCCAAGGAGCTCGTCTTCCAGGCCGCTGAGGAGATAAAAGCCGCTGCAATGGCCGCCAACGAAAACGGCCACAGGCGGTAATCACACACGCCCGGAAAACCCCGCTGCATCGCATTGCTTCAAGTGGGCAGCGGGGTTTCCTTTATGCGCCAACCCATCACGGCCAGGGCGCGGTCACACTCCTTTGCATTGCCCCGCGCACTGCAAGCTACATCGCCAGCACATAATTTTTCCCCGGCAGGCTTCTCACCCGCCCCGCCATCTCCAATTCAAAGAGCGCCGTAAAAACTTCCGACGAGGTCAACTGCGTCTCCAGCTTCTCCAATATCTCGTCGATCTGCAGGCTCTCATCGCGCCGCAGCACCTCCAGCACCATCGACTCTTCGGCTTTCAGCATGGGCTCCGGTAATAAGGATGAGCCGACGGCGGAGATGGATTCAAGCTGGCCGGGAACCGCCTCGGATTCAAGCTCCAGCCGCACCTGCGAGGGCAGGTCCTCCCAAATGTCCTCCCACGTTGCCACCAGCTTCGCTCCCTGTCGGATGAGCATGTTCGGCGTCCACGCCCCCTTGTTGGTCACATTGCCCGGCACAGCGAAGAGATCCCGGTTCTGCTCCGCCGCGCAGCGCGCCGTCACGCGCGTCCCCGAGTTCTCGCCCGCCTCCACCACCAGCACCCCCACGCTGATGCCGCTGAGGATGCGGTTTCTCCGCGGGAAGTTCTGCGGCGCAGGAAACGTCCCCAGGGGGACCTCGGCAATGATTGCCCCGCCGCCCGCAAGAATCTCCTCGGCCAGTTTCTTGTTCTCCTTGGGATACACCACATCAATGCCCGTGCCCCACACCGCAACCGTGGGCCGCCGCGCCACCAGCGCCCCCTTGTGCGCGCAGGTGTCAATCCCGCGCGCCATTCCACTCACGATCAGCATCCGGTGCGCCGCCAGGTCGCGCGCCAGCAGCTCCGCCATCCTCGTGCCATACGGCGTGGGATGCCGCGTGCCAATCACCGCCATCGATGGCCGCGAAAGCAGCCGCACATCCCCGCGCGCCCACAACACCGGCGGCGGGTCATAGATCTCCTTCAATCGCTCGGGATACCCGGCGCAACCGTAGGTCACAATCGTCGCGCCCAAATCGCACACCCGGCGCCACTCCTCCTCGGCCGCATGGCGGGCTTTGCCGTCATAAATAAATTGCGCGCTCTCGGCCGGAAACCGCAACGCCTCGATCTCGGTCAGCGACAGCGAAAAGATGCGTGCCGCGGACCCGGTCTTTTCGACAGCGTCCACAATCCGCTTCGGCCCAAGCCCCGGCGACAAGGCGAGTCCCAGCCATGCCAGCCGCTGCTCATCCAGCGGTTGTTCATTGATGTTTGAGTTGTCCAGCGGGGTCGCGCTTTGCACATCAGCCTCCGGCATCGTTGCAACGGCAGAGGTCTGGGAAAAATACCGCTCTAACTATCTCCGGTTTTGTGAATGCTTTCCAGAGTTCCCTCCACACTAACCACCGCGAAAGGCAATGTCAATGACTCTGCCTGCTCATCCCTTGCCCACCGCGGCTCGGCGCCTGGCTTTGCAACTTGCTAAACTATTCTTCGGTGATCAATCAAATTCCACTGCGCATCGCCGCCATCCGCTTTCTCAACCCCGCGCCCCTCATGTGGGACTTCACCCATCCCCCACACGATGCCGTGCTGGCCAATCGCTACCGGCTCGACTGGATGCTGCCCTCGGCCTGCGCCGAGGCACTCATCGCCCGCAGGGCCGATCTTGGGCTTGTCCCCATCGCCACGCTGGCCACCAACCCCGAGCTGCAAATTGTCCCCGGCTGCACCATCGCCTCCAAGGCCGATGTCCGCTCCCTCATCCTCGTGCGCCGCGCCGGGATGTCGCTTGAAGCCATTCGCACCGTCGCCGCCGACTCCGCAAGCCGCTCCACACTCGCCTACACGCAAACGCTCTTCAAGCTGCGCGGCATCCGCGCGCGCTTCGTCCCCGCCGCGGCCAACCTCAACCGGATGCTGGCCAGCGCCGACGCCGCCATGATCATCGGCGACGCGGCGCTGTTGGCCATTGAGGAGATCAACCAGTCGCGCAACCAGCCCGCCACCGCCGCGCAGGATTCCGGCGAACTCCTCTACCACGACCTCGCCGGCTTGTGGCGAGAGACAACCGGCCTCGCCTGGGTTTCAGCCGTATGGGCCGCCGGGCCGCAGGTCCAGGTCACACGGCAGCTTATTGATGATTTGAACAACTCGCGCATCCACGGCTCCGCGCGGATGGATGAACTCGCCGGGGAGTGGTCACAGAAACTGCCGCTCGGTAAAAAATTGATCCGGGATTATTTGACCAAGAACATCCACTACGAGCTCGACCAGGAATGCATCGACGCCATGCGCGGATTCTTCCGCCTTGCGGCGGAACAAGGCGTGCTGCCCAGCCATGCTCCCCGCATCTGAATGCAGAAAAATCCGGGCCGAAGAACGCCGCGGCCCCACTTCTGATTGGCTGCTTCAACCAAATGAATAAGCCGGGGCATCCCGCCCCGGCTTACTTGGTTCACTTCGCTGCTTGCTGTTGAAAGCTGGTGAATTTCAGACCTCCCAGCGCATCAAGCAGGCGCCAACCGTGAAGCCCGCGCCCACGGCGGCCAGCAGCACCAGGTCGCCCTTCTTCATCTTCCCTTGCTCAATCGCCGTCTCCATCGCCAGCGGGATGGTCCCGGCCGAGGTGTTGCCGTACTTCTCAATGTTGATGATCACGCGGTCTTCCGGCAAGCCAAGCCGGTCCGCCGTGGCAGTAATAATGCGCTTGTTGGCCTGGTGCGGAATGAAGCATCCAAGGTCGCTGCCGGTGACGCCGTTGCGCTCCAGCACCTTCACGGCCGCCTCCGCCATCTTGCGCACCGCGAATTTGTAGACCGCCTGGCCGTCCTGGTAAATGTAGTGCCACTTCTTGTCGATGGTCTCGTGGGTGGGCGGGTTGAGGCTGCCGCCGGCCTTCAAATTCAAGCTCACGCCGCCAGCGCCGTCAATCTCATGCACAAAATCAATGAAGCCGACTTCGCCCTCTTCGGCGGGCTCGATGAGCACCGCGCCGCCGCCGTCGCCAAAAAGAACGCAGGTCGCGCGGTCGGTGTAGTCGGTCATGCGCGTGTTGGCGTCGGCGCCGCAGACCAGCACCTTCTTGTGCGCGCCGCTCTCAACCAGCTTGACCCCGGCCTGCAACGCATAAACGAATCCGCAACAGCCCCCGGAAACATCGAATCCCCAGGCTCCGGTTGCGCCGATCTTGTTCTGGACCAGGCACGCTGTCGACGGGAACATCATGTCGGGCGTCACCGTGCCGACGATGATGACCTCGACCTCGCTCGCCGAAATCCCGCGTTGCGCAAGGCATTTTTTCGCCGCCTCGGTGCACATGTCGCTCGTGCCCTTGCCGGCTTCCAGCTTGTGCCGCTCGCGGATGCCGGTGCGCTCAAGGATCCACTCGTTGGTGGTTTCAACCATCCGCTCAAAGTCCTGGTTGGTGAGCACCTGCGGGGGGACATAAGTGCCGAGGGCGGTGATTTTGGCGCGGCGGCCGACGACGGGACGAACTGTAAGGCTCAAAGGGTGCTCCTTGTTTTGCGGCGTTGAAGGCGCAACGCGCGGACCGCGATCCTGCGGGCATAAAAGTACCGGGTAGCCTACTGCGCCCGGAGATGCCCGTTACCGTTGCTTCCTTCCGGACCTGGCGGGGTTGGCGGGTTTCCGTCGCGTAGGACCCGGCACTGATAGATTTTATCACTACCGCGTGGTTCGCCCATATGCCCGGTTGGCGGCGCGCTACCGATAAAATGGAGTGGTGAGCCAGAAAAAACCCACCGTAGGCTTCGTCTCCCTCGGCTGCCCCAAAAACCTTGTTGACAGCGAGGTGATGATGGGCCTGCTCGACCGCGCCGGCGCGCGCCTGACCGCGGCGCCCGATGAAGCGGAGATCCTGGTTGTCAACACTTGCAGCTTCATCGACTCCGCCAGGCAGGAGTCGGTGGACACCATCCTTGAGATGGCGCGCTACAAGACCGATGGCCGTGCCAAAAAACTCATCGTCGCCGGATGCCTCGTCGAGCGCTACCGCGACGATATCCGCAAGAACATTCCCGAGGTCGATGCCGTCGTTGGCACCGGCGAGCTCGATGCGATTCTGGAAGCGGCCGGTGTGACGCCTGTCCAGCAAGCCCCGGCCAGCTCGCCCTTCAAAATTTTGAACGGCGCGGCACATGCCCAGCTTCAGCATGGCCACGGGCAGGAGTCGATGGCCGGAACGCACATGCGCGCGGAAGAATCGCATCACACGCATTCACGCGCCGAGGGCGACCTGCGCGAGGGGCAGGGCCGCTTCCGCCGCGATGAGTGGCAGGGCGCGCGGCATGAACTGCCGACCTATTTGTATGACGAGGCCACGCCCCGCATTCTTTCCACCGGCCGCGTTTCCGCCTACATCAAAATCGCCGAGGGCTGCGACCACCCCTGCACCTTCTGCGTCATCCCCAACCTGCGCGGCAAGTTCCGCTCGCGCCGCTTTGAGTCGGTGGTCGCCGAGGCCGAGACGCTGGTCGCCAGCGGCGTGCGCGAAATCACGCTCATCGGGCAGGACACCACCTGCTACGGCGAGGACCTCGGCTTGAAGGACGGCCTCGCCCTGCTCCTCGACCGCCTGGCGCAAATTCCAAGGCTCAAGTGGCTGCGTTTCCTCTACGCCTACCCCAACCGCATCTCCAGTGGATTGCTAGCAACCATCGCGCGCCACCAAAACATCTGCAACTACCTCGACCTGCCCTTGCAACACGCCGCCCCCTCCACACTCAAGCGGATGAAGCGCGGCGCCGGCGCTGAGATTTTTTCAAAGACCCTCGCCAAGGCGCGCAAGGCCGTCCCCGGCATCGCGCTGCGCACGGCCTTCATCGTCGGCTTTCCCCGTGACACGGCGGGGGAGTTTGCCGAGCTTGAGGCGTTTGTGAAAGCGGCGGAGTTTGACTGGATGGGCGTTTTCACCTACTCCGACGAGGAGGGCTCGGGCGCGCGCAGCCTCGATGGAAAACTCCAGAAGCGCACCATTGAATCGCGCCGCAAAAAACTGATGCTGTTGCAGCGGAAAATCAGCCGCCGCGCCAAGGCCGCGTGGGTGGGACGCGAGCTCGATGTGCTCGTCGAGGGAGAAAGCGCGGAGACGCCGCTGCTGTGGGAGGCGCGCACGGAGTTCCACGCGCCCGAGATTGACGGCAAGGTCTACCTCAACGACTTCGGCCCCAATGAGATGCTCAAGGCCGGCCGCTTTTATCGCGCGCGCATCACCGAGGCGCATGACTACGACCTGGTCGCCGAAATCATCTCAAAACCACTGAAGGATTGAAAGGAGTCCGCGGGCATGGCCGCCAAAAAGAAAATCCAGCTTCTCCGCTGCCCCACCTGCTCCATGCTGGTGCAGCCCACCGATGAGGACTTCCCGTTCTGCTCCGACCGCTGTCGCAAGATAGACCTCGGCAAGTGGGCCATGGGCGCGTACAAGATCACCTCGCCGGTTGTGGACCCCGAGGTGCTTGAGGACTTGGGCTTGCTGGGTGCGCAAGCGCGACGCCAGGCGGATGAGAACCATGAAAACTGAGCGCGGGCATAAAACCTATTGGGCGTGGACAGCGGCGACCTTCTTCGGCGCTGGTTTCGGCAAGCCCGGCCCCGGCACCTGGGGCTCGGTTGCCGCACTGCTTATCTGGCTTGTGGCCGCGCTCGGGCTGCATTTGCCAGCCTACACGCTGGAGTTCTGGCTTTTTGTCGGGATCTCACTCGCACTCCTCATCGGCATTCCCGCCGCAGGCATTGTGGAACTGGAGGCGGGCAAAGCAGACCCCGGCTTCGTCGTCATCGATGAGGTCATCGGCCAGTGGATCGCACTCCTTGGCAGCGCCCCAAACTGGCGCCACGCCCTCATCGCCCTCGCGCTATTCCGCCTCTTCGACATCACGAAGCCTTTCCCGGTGCGCTTGCTTGAAAAGCTCCCTGGCGGTTGGGGAATCATCTTCGACGATGTTGCAGCCGGGTTGTATGCTTGGGGTGTGGCATCGCTGCTGCACCTGTGGATTCACTGATTCACCACTGGAGATTCTGCCATGACCGAGAGCCACCCCATTCAAGACGAATCTTTGGCCGCCGCGTTGCCACGGATTGACGCGCTGTCGCCGGCCAGCGCCATGCCCTACGCCACGGTGGATGCCATTGGAAAAAACCTTGGCCCCGTAGCATTGGCCCTGCCGCTGGTAACCGTCGATGGGCACGCCGCCCATGTGCTGATGAGCCGCCCGGAGCGGCTGACCTTCCGGGTTCCCGCGCAGGCCACCACCGGCGAGGTCGTGGTCACCAATCAAACCGCGGGTGGCAGCCAAGCGGTTCCCCTGCGCGTGGCACGTGAATTGACTGATGGACTGCACCCCATCACCAGCCCGGTTGTCTCCGCCTCCGGCATGGTCTTCTCCACCATCTCCGGCGCGCGCGGAAAGCAGACCCCCGTCTCTGTGGTGCGCGTCAGCCCCGATGGCCGCGGCACACCCTTTGTCACCGACATTCTCAACGCCTCCGGCCTCGCCATCAACCCGATGGGCGAACTCTTTGTCACCTCGCGAGCCGAGGGCACCGTCTATCAAATTGACGCCGCCGGCCAGACGACAACTTACGCCGAAGGACTCGGCATTGCCACCGGCCTGGCCTTTGACACAAACGGTGACCTGTTTGTCGGCGATCGCAGTGGCACCATCTTCCGCATCAACCGCGAACAGCAGATTTTCGTCCATGCCACGCTTGAGCCCTCGGTCTCGGCCTACCATCTGGCTGTCACTGCGCAAAATGAACTGCTGGTCACCGCGCCCGCGCTTTCCAGCAACGAGGCAATTTGGCGCATCGAC
>JAJXXN010000046.1 GCA_021781075.1 Acidobacteriota bacterium
CCCGGGTAAGGCACACGGATCTTCAGCAGGAAGCGGTCCAACTGCGCCTCGGGCAGAGGGTAGGTTCCCTCGAAGTCAATTGGGTTCTCGGTTGCGAACACGGTGAACCATTTTGGCAGCGCGCGTAGCTGGCCATCGCTCGTCACCTGCCGCTCTTCCATGCACTCCAGCAGCGCAGCCTGGGTGCGCGGGGGCATGCGGTTGATTTCATCAACCAAAAGCAAGTCGGTGAAGACCGGCCCGGCGTGGAAGGTGAAGCTCTCACCGCCCGCGCGCAGCACCGTGGTGCCCAGAATGTCAGCAGGCATGAGGTCCGGCGTGGCCTGCACACGCTGGAAGCCAAGCCCCATGAGCCGCCCCAGCGCTTTGACGGTCAGCGTTTTGGCCGTGCCTGGCACGCCCTCCAGCAACGCGTGGCCTTGGCACAACACGGCAATCAGCACCTCGTCAATCACCGCCTCCTGCCCGGCGATCACGCGGCCCAGCTCGGCGCGCGCATGGCCAATCAACTGGTGCGTGGACCGCAGTGCGCTTTCATTCATCCCGTCATCTTCGCCCATGGTTCCTCATCCCCCATTGCTTCAATTTGATTTCATTCCCGCGGCTGTTTCCAACCCGCGCGAGCCATTTCTTGCAACTGTTGCCCATGCGCGTACAATTTTTGCGCCAGTGCAAGGGCCGCGCGTGGCCCTGCGTCACCCGTTCGTGCCGCTTCCTCGACGCTTATCAAGTCCTCTTCGAGCTTCGCATCCGCCCGCGGAAAGCGCCGCCTAACCACGGCCGCGAGTTCGGCCGCATCAAGCCTTGCAGGACGCATCCCGCAAAGCCTCATTGCGCGCTGCTGAAAGCGCCCCCAGGCAATCGCAAGCGCTGTCTCCGTTGCATTTGCCTTGTGGTAGAGCGAGCCAAGCGCATCGATGTACTCGACCGGCGTCATGCGGGGACGCACGGGCAGTGGCCGCAGCGGGCCGCTGCGCCGGCTGAAGCTCAGAAGCACCAGCGCGGCGAAGGCAAGCAACCCATAACCCAGCATCGTCTGCGCCGGGCCGCTTGAAAAACTCCATGCCGAGCGCACATCCCCATGCAGCGATTCATCCCAATACAGGTGATGCCCCCCCGCGGGCCCGACTGAATTCAGCAGCAGATCCAGGTTGTCGGCGCGCGCAATGCTTCCATTCTCAAGCGGCGATGCACCGGCCCACCAAACGGCGTGGCCCTTGCCGGAATCGTACTCCACCACCGCCGGCTGCCCCGCGCAGTTGAACTCCACCCGCTGCGCGGGGTTGAGCAGCTTCCACGAGGCGGTGGGCATCATCCAAACCTCGCCCGTTGACGCGAGCGCATCGAAGCCCTCGGGCTTCAGCCGGCAGGCCGCGAAGTTGAACCCTGCCGCCGACTTGCTTTCTCCATCAGGCAGCAGCATGCCCCCCAATATCCCCGTGGCCAGTACGCGCCCGCCATTGTCCAGAATCTTCCGCACCGCGAGCCTGTCCTCGGCGCCGTACTGGTAAGGCTCGACGAGGATCAGCACCATCCCAGGGCCAGCCTGCGTGGCCAACTCCGCAAGCGGCTGCTCCCAGTGCTCAATCGTGTACCCCGAGCGGGCCAGCGTCTCATACGCCGCGCTGGCTCCATGGCGACCATGCATAAAACTTGAGGGCGTGGGATTATCCTTCTCCGACTTGCCGCTGGTGATAATTCCGGCCCAGATCGCGAGCAACAGCGCCAGCGCCACCACGCCCAACAGCAGCACGCGGTCCTTTCGGTCCAGCGAAGCGGGAAATTTCATCGCTTTCCTCCCGCATCCATCAACTCGCGCGCCAGGCCCATCGCGCTTCGGCAGGTTGCTTCATCGGCATCGCGGCCGCCATACCATGTGCGCTCAAAGCTGCGCGTCAGCTGCAGCAACCCCGCGCGCCGCGGGTCATCCGCCTTCAGCAAACGCGGATACTCGCGCGGTGTCCTGGCTTTGTCCGCCGGCCACAATCGCTTCTGCTCCAACCGCGCAATCGAGGCCCAGTACGCAAAGTGCACAGCCTCGCGCCACTGCGACTCTTTAGCCGCGCTCTCCGCATCGCGCCACCACAGCTCCCAACCGCGCGCCGACGGCGCGCCATCCGGAACGCCCAAACCCTCAGGGAGCAGTTGCAAACGCAAGCGCCGTTCATTCTGGATCATCGACCAGATCAGCAGCGCACCAACCACCACAAAAAATAAAACCATCAACACGCGGCCAAGCCACGGCATCCTCATGCCGACGCGGTTTAATCCGTCAAAAAAAATATTGATCCACCCGCCCAGTTTTTCGAGCACGCGATTCCGCCCCGGCTCCTCACCGAGGTCGCTGTAAATGCCCTGCGCCAGAACCTGCTTCAGCATCCCGTGCTCGCTCTGGTGGCCGGCTCGCCGGCTTGCGGTCCAGTGTTGCGCCTCGTCCAGGTCAACCTTCAACCGCGCCACCGCGGCCGTCAGGAGCACCGAGGGCGGCTTGTCGCCGGCATTTTGAAGCTGCAACGCATCCAGCGGCGGGCGCGCCGGAACAGGCCGCTCCCCGTTCCCGGCCCCGGTTTGCGCGGGGTTGTTCTCCGGCGGTGCACCGCCTGTCTTCTCCGCATCCGCGCCCTGCTTCCCGTCCGGCTGCCGGGCTCTTTCGAGCAAATTCCTCAGCCACTGGTAACGGATCTCGCGCGTGCCCAGTCCCGGCAGAACCACGGAATCGTCCGCGCCCACACGGCCCGGGTCGCAGGCATCATCATTGCGTTTCGCCGCGCAGGCATCAACGACAGAAACCAGCGCCTGCAAGTGCTCCTCATACGGGGCAAGCGAGGACGCGGGCGGCGTTGGTCCGCTTGTCGTCCCGCCATTCACTTCGGCCGTAAACAGGGCCAGCGAGACTATCAGGATTGGGCAATGAAACCTCATGCGCTGGGGACAACTCCCGTGGGCATTGGCGGTTGCGCAAAGAAATCCACCTTGCGGCGCTGGTCGTCATAGAGGATGGCGAGCATCGCCTGCAATGCCGCCTGCATTGCGGCAGTCATCGCCATGATAAACACGAGATAGAGGGCGACGCCGAAAGCGATGAGCACGCCGAGAAGAGCCGGGTTGCGGTCGGCATGCCCGACAATGCCGACCACCACGCCAATCGCGACGATGAAATACAGCGCAAAGGCCAGGAGCATCTGTGCCGCATAGAGGATTAAATACACCACGGCCAAGGCGCTAAAAACCCGCCAGAAAATGTTGCGCGTCAGCAGCCAACTGCGCGCCATCGCGCGCGCTGCGCCAATCTCTTCGTCAACCGCCGCGAAAGCCGCAAAGCTGAAACGCACAGCCAGCCAGATGCCGTAGGCCATGATGCCGAGATACAGCAGAATTGCCAGCGGTACAAGCGCCATGTAGGCGGAGCTGCCAGCGCCGCCTTGTGTTGACCAGGCGATGGATGCCGCTGCTCCGCCCAGGACCAACGCCGCAGTAGCCAAAGCCGGCAAAGTGATGATCAATGCCTGGCGTATGATCAACCACAGAAAGCGCCAGAAATGGGCTAAACCGTAGGCCCACGCCTCGCCTGCCCTGACCGGCTCATTGCGGCTCGCGCGCAGCGAGGCCAACGCGACGGCGGGCAGATACACGGCAGCGAGCACCAACAAGGCGGGGAGCAAAGCCAGCATCGGCAACATGGTCCCGGCCAACTGGATAAAATCCGGTTGCTTGACCCCGTCGCGTGCCAGCGTGATCACCCGCCCTATGAATGGCCCCACGCAGGCTGCCAGCAGTACCGCGACGCCCATGGCATAAACCATGCTGACGCCCATCAGCAGACGCCACTTCAAGCGCGCCAGCTCAAAAAAACGGGATAAAATCTCTCCAAAACTCATGCGCCGCCTCCCTCTTCGTTGCTGCGCCGTTCGGCCACGGCTTGCACCTGGTCAAACCACGTTGTGCTTTCCGCGGCGGCGGTCTTCGCCTCGCCCTGTGCAACCAGCCCAGCCTGCTCCATCAGCCGTTCAATATCGTAACCCTCTTTGCGCACCCGCTGGTCAAAATAAAAAACTGTCAGCCCGATCGAGTAAACCGGCTTCACCAGCACCTGCGCCAAAAATGTGCCGCCGTAATAAAAAACCAGAAAAGCTGTCATCATCCCCTGTTGCTGCGCCGCGGAGCCGGACTTGTCCATCATCATGGCGACAATGATAAGCGGAATGAGCGCCAAGAAAATGATCACCATCGTCACAGCGGCGGTTAGCGCATACACCAGCAATCCGAACAGAAAGATCCGCCCCATTCCGCCCCGGGCCAGATCATAACTGCGCTTCACCGCGCGCCACGGCCCAAGCCCCTCTTTCACTGCGGCCGCAAAGGCCAGAGATAGCCGGATCACGGCCAGCACAAGATAAACAAGCAAAACCAGGACAAGAAAGATGAGGGCCAAGGCGACAAGCGCGCTGGCAACACCTGCTCCCAACGCGGCCAGCATGGCGCTCACGACACCGAAGAGCAGCAATGCTCCAAAGACCAGGGCACCAGGCAAAATGAACTCAAAGAGCCAGGCAAGAAACTGCGTGCCAAGGAAGCGCCAGCCCCGCCTCCAGGCCCCGCCGAGCGCGGCGCGAATCGTCAGCCTTTCGCCCTCGTGCAGCCCCACCGCCGCAAGCGTCAGCGCGCCGTTGGCAAGTGCCGTTGCACCAAGCATGAGCGGTAAAAACAAAAGCAGCAAAAAGATCAAAATCAAAATGCCAGCCGCGCTTGCCGCCGTGCCCGCGTGGCTCAACATCATGCTTGTGGTCACAATGCCCACGCCCATCAGAACCAGCACCAGCGTCGGCAAAAACGCCGTGCCCGCAAAAAGCAAAAAATTCTTCCGGTAAATCTGGATCGTCCGGTCGAGGACCTCGCCGAGCGCGAACGGTTTCATCGCCCCGCTCATCAGCCTGCTTCCCCGGGCTGTGCGGCGGTCGGTGGCTGTGTGGTGGCGCCAACAACAGCCCGCACAGGCTCGCCCAAGCCGGCTGACTGCATCATCCACTCGATGTCAAAGCCCTCTTTGCGCACGCGCTGGTCATAGTAGAAGAGCATGAAGCCGGTTGAATAGATCGGCGTCACAAACGTCGTGATCACAAAATTGATGCACTGCTGCAAGGCCTGGATGCCGATTCCGATTTGACCGTGATTGGCCATGGCCTGGCGAAATCCAAAAACAAAAAACGGTATCATCCCCATGAATGAGAGGCCCAACTGGATGACGGCGACCAACAGGCCAAGGACGAAGATCCTGCCACGCGCGCCCTTGGTCAACTCGATGCTGCGGCGGAGCGCCTCCGTGGCCTTCAGGTCCTCCACGATGCAACTGGGGACCGAAAGGGCAAGGCGCAGGGCCTCCCAGACCATGTACACAAGGGCGCCGGTGATGAGGACAAAGGTCAGCAAGCCCAGCACGCCCATAAGCGCCAGGGAGCCCATGTCATTGGTTCCGTCCCCCGCGCGCACCCCGGGAATCAGAACAACCATCACGATCGCCGGAATGACCGCGATGACGATTGGCCAATAAATGCGCAGCGCGTAAAGGAACATCAACCACAACAGCCGTCCAAGCCGCGGCCAGACACTGGCATAGGCCGAGCGGATGGTGGCGTTTTGATTCAGGTGAATCCAAGCCACCGCCCGGTTGATGGCGGCCACGGTAAAGCCCGCAATGAGAAAGACGGGAAGCAGGATGATCAGTGCGCCGAAGCTGACCAGCAATTTCCCTATGAGCCCCCAATGAATGGCATAACCATTCATGAAAAGTTGCAGGAGTGAGATCAACATCACAATGCCGGCATAAATCGCCGATATGCCGGCAAGCAGCAGGAAGTTTTTCCGGTAAATGGTGGCCGTGCGGTCGAGTATCTCACCGAGGCTCATCGGGCGCAGCACTGTCTCCATAAATACCCCTTGTAAAAAGGTTGC
This sequence comes from Acidobacteriota bacterium, assembly GCA_021781075.1. Lineage (GTDB taxonomy): Bacteria > Acidobacteriota > Terriglobia > Terriglobales > Acidobacteriaceae > CAIMNN01. The sequence goes on from JAJXXN010000046.1 coordinate 5,950, forward strand.
CCACAGCTTCCCGAAATGTTAGCACAACGGGACATTTATAAATATTGGCGCGGCGTGACATTTGCCGGCCGCCGCAAACACAGAAAAGCCCGGAGCCGGGGCGCCGGGCTTGATTCAGTTGGCTAATCCCTGAGCTACGCTGCCTTCTTCGCGTCGGCCAGCGCCTTCTTCGCCTGCTCGGCAAGCTTGGCAAATCCCGCCGGGTCTACAACGGCAATCTCAGCCAGAATCTTGCGGTCCAGCTCAATCGCGGCCTTCTTCAACCCGTTGATGAACTGCGAATAGCTGATGGAGTTCAACTGGCAGGCGGCGCCAATGCGCACGATCCAAAGGGAGCGGTACTGGCGCTTTTTCTGGCGGCGGCCCGAGTAGGCAAACTTCAAGCCGCGCTCAACAGCTTCCTGCGCCGCCTGGTAGAGTTTTGATTTTGTGAGGAAGTACCCGCTCGCCCTTTTCAGGATTTTTTTGCGGCGGTCGCTGCGTTTCGTACTCCGTTTGACACGGGGCATCTTTGTTCTCCTTTGTGCGTTGTGGGTTCATCGCGGCTGGAGGCAGGTAAACCTCTTCACTCGCTCTTGCTCTCGCCTGTTCACTCGATGCAGCAAGCGGCTCTCGCCGTACTGTCTCGGGGGCCTGCGCAACGCGTTCGCAATGCGGCCCTGAACAGCCTCCGCCTTCAGCGGAAGCCGCTCGCTCAGGCGTAAGGAATCATGCGCGCCACTTTGTCGTGGTCGCCGTCGGAAACAATCATGCTCTTGCCGAGCTTGCGTTTCACCTTGGGTGACTTCGACGAAAGGATGTGGCGCGTCTTCGTCTGGTGCCGCTTGATCTTGCCGGTGCCAGTCTTCTTGAAGCGCTTCGACGCGCCCGAATGGGTTTTCAACTTGGGCATTGTTTTTCTCTTTGTAGAGGGTCAGACAGGGTTTACCCCCGTCCTTGTGTACCATCATCCCAGCGCCGTTCGCCACTCAACAAAAAAGAGCCGGACTTCTCATCCGCGCCCCGCAAAGCTTCCCGCTCTGGTAGACGTACCAATTCAGTATAACCCACCCACCGCTTTCCATCCATTCACTTGCGCCTCATCCGCACCGCGCGTACCGTGTGCTTATGAGCCTGCTCTCCGTCGATCTCGCCTCCCGCCATTGGAGCGACCTCGGGATCGTCCTCATCGAGCCCAAGCCAAAACCGGCCCCAGGCCGCGGCATACAGGCTATCCACTGCGAAATCTTCAACTGGCGCGACGAATTGGCCGCGGCGGGGCCGCGCGAATCCACCCCGCCCATTGACCCGGAAATCCTCGCAGGCCGCCTCAACCACCTCGCAAACACGCGCAACGTCCGCCTCATTCTTCTCGACGGCCCCCAGGCTTGGAAATCCGCGCACAACGGCCTGGCCCACTCCCGGC
>JAJXXN010000145.1 GCA_021781075.1 Acidobacteriota bacterium
TGTAAAAATGTCCCCCTTCGGCCTCGCCCGGCACCGGGCAGGCCGCAAGGCGTTTTCTCAGCCGGAACCGGTTCCGCGCCACAAAACCGTAAATCGAGTCCCGCAACACCCTCGGAACAAAGCCAAAGAGTTCCGCCACCACCCGCCACGGTTGTGGCAGCACCCGCATTGCCGCCAGAACCGCCGTGGAATGGGTCATCACCTCGCCCCCCGGCCCCACCGCTACAATCGTCTCCCCCGCCTTCCGCGCCAGCTCAGGAAAACACTCGAGCGGCGCAAACCGCAGCCTGTCCCGCCGATCGCGCCGCAAAAGCCACCGTACTGCCCCATTGCAAAGTGCGCAGTGGCCGTCAAAGAGCACCAGCACTCGACCGCCTTGTGCCGCCGGAATCGCATCCTGATAGTCAATTCCCATCTTCTCTTCGATGTTTCGCACTCCTTGTTCGACTCTGACACCTGTGACCCGCTTCACTCATTCCGCGCGCCTCGCTGTTTCTATAATGGACTCAAGATGAACACAGCCAACCGCACCAAGAGCCAGCAACTCCAGGCCCGCGCCGAGCAATTCTTTCCCGGCGGCGTCAACTCGCCCGTCCGCGCATTTCGCTCCGTAGGTGGTGCGCCGCCCTTCATCGCGCGCGCTGAGGGCGCCTGCCTCCATGACGCCGACGGCAACCGCTACATCGACTACTTCGGCTCCTGGGGCCCGATGATCCTCGGGCACGCCTTCCCGCCCGTCGTTGAGGCCATTGCGCGCGCTGCCAAAAACTCTGCCAGTTACGGCGCATCCACCGCCGCCGAGGCCGACCTCGCCGAGCGCGTCACCGCCTGCTACCCCGTGCTTGAGAAACTCCGCTTCGTCAGCAGCGGCACCGAGGCCACCATGAGCGCCATTCGCCTGGCCCGCGCCGCCACCAACCGCAAGCTCATCATCAAGTTCGAGGGCTGCTACCATGGCCACGCCGATGGCCTTCTGGTGAAGGCCGGCTCTGGCATTGCGACCCTCGGTATTCCCGGGTCCGCCGGCGTGCCGGAAGAGATTGCGGGATTGACTTTGGCGCTGCCCTACAACGATGTCGCGGCAGTGGAAGCCGCCTTCCGCGCCCACCCCAATCAAATCGCCGCCATCATCCTCGAGCCTGTCGTCGGCAACGCAGGCTGCATTCTGCCCGCCGAGGGCTATCACGCCGCGTTGCGCAAACTCACCCGCGAGCACGGCGCGCTGCTCATCATCGACGAAGTCATGACCGGCTTCCGCGTGGCACTCGGCGGGGCGGTTGAGCGCTTCTCGCTCGACCCCGACCTCGTGACACTTGGGAAAATTGTCGGCGGCGGCCTGCCCGTCGGCGTCTACGGCGGCAAGCGCCAGTTCATGGACCTCATCGCCCCGCTCGGTCCCGTCTACCAGGCCGGAACCCTCAGCGGCAATCCGCTGGCCATGGCCGCCGGCATCGCAACTTTGGATTATTTGATCGCCCACAAGGTTGAGGTCTACTCCAAGCTCGAATCGCTCTCCAAGCAACTCACTGAGGGCGTCGCCACCGCAGCCCGCGAAGCCGGCATCGCGCTCACCACCAACCGCTGCGGCGCCATGTGGACCTGGTTCTTCACTGCGGGCCCCGTCAGCAACTACGACCAGGCCGCCACCAGCGACACCGCCGCCTTCGGCCGCTTCCACAACCATCTGCTCAACAACGGCATCTGGCTTCCGCCTTCGCAATTCGAAGCCGCATTCCTCTCCACCGCCCACACCGAGGCAGACATCGCCCAAACTGTCTCAGTCGCCAGGGAAGCTTTCAACAATTAGCGGAGTGCCGGAGCCACTCGTCGATTCTCACAAACTTGTTTGTCTGCTTGTAGCGGCTGATAATCCGCTTCGTCGCCGTAATCGACGGCCCGCGGTTGGCCTCCGGCGTCTCGTGGCTGCCATCGTGCAGCACCACATTCGCCGCCATTCCGCGCGCCCAGTTCTTTTCAATCTTCGCTATCAGCCGCTTCGCAATCAGCTCCGGGTCGGTCGTCGACCAATCCGTGGTCATCGAGTTCCACATCACCGGGGTCAAGCCGAGTGAGCGCGCGATGCGCAGCACCTCCGGCCGGCGCGCGCCAAACGGCGGGCGAAACAGATCCACCTTCTTGCCGGTGATGCCCTCAATCGTCGCCTTCGTCCGCACCAGTTCATTCCTCACCCGCGCCGCCGGGGTAAGCGCCAGGTTGGGATGATGCCAACTGTGGTTTCCAATCGTGTGCCCGGCGGCCGCTATCTGCCGAACCAGCGCCGCCTGGCGCGCCGCGTAGCTGCCGATGAGGAAGAACGTGGCCTTGATGTTTTGCCGCGCCAGGATGTCCAGCAACTGCGGCGTCCACGCCGGGTTCGGCCCATCGTCGTAGGTCAGCGCAATCTCGCCCGGTCGCTTGGGCGCAATCAACGTCTCGCCAAATGCCTGTGAGGCCGGCCACAGCGCGCAGTAACTCAACCCACCCCACGCCAATCCCGCCGCCGCCGCAACCGCGCCCGCGGTGATGGCCACCGCTGGCAGCGACAACGCGAGTTGTACCGGCTCCTCGAACATCTCTTCCAGTGTAAGCCCATTTACACTGGGTTCATGCTGCGAGTCAAACTCCTCGCCCCCGGCGCAAAACCGCCCCAGGTCGCACACCCCGGCGAAGACCTGGGCTACGACCTCTTCGCCCTCGAATCCGCCACGCTTGACCCCGGCGCAACCCTGCGCCTGAAAACTGGAATTGCCGTCGAGGCCCGCGACCCGCACTCCGACCGCCCGCTTGGCCTCCTCGTCCGCGACCGCTCCTCCATGGCCTCGCGCGGGCTCGCCACCACCGGCGGCGTGATCGATGCGGGCTACCGCGGCGAGATTCAAATCGTCATGACCAACCTCACCGCCGCGCCCATCGCCATTGCCGCAGGCGAAAAAATTGCTCAGATGGTCCCCGTCCCCGTGCTCACCGGCGAAGTCAAGATTGTTGCCGAGCTCGAAGACTCCGCCCGCGCCGAAAAAGGCTTCGGCAGCAGCGGGAGATAGGGCTCCCTGGACTGGATAAACCGGATGGCACAAAAAAGTGGCGCCCGCAAGGAGCGCCACTCATGTGATTGGTTGCTGGTTACGGCTCAGTTGCCTTCCGGCGGTTCGGGGCTGTCCGGCATGTCAATTTCAGATGCCGTCAGCATGTAGTTGTTGTTGGTGTCGACCAGCAGGTAACCATCCACCTGGATGCTTGTATTCACAGGCGTTGTGAGGAATGAGGCGGCTGTGAGCCCATTGCCGTAATCCGTGTTTGCACCGGCGGCGGCATTGAGCGTGGTCAGTTGGTCGAGAGTCGTCAGCAGCGAGTTCGAGGCCAAGCCGAGCGTGAAATCGACATAGGCACCGGAAGTCTGCGGGGTCGTGTTGAGGTTTGCCAGAAGGTTTTCCCTGCCGAGCGTGATTTGCGTGGCATCGAGATTGCCGTTGGTATCGGTTGTCCCCATGGCCATGACAGCCTGGCCGGGGAAGATTTCACCGGCGTTGAACATGGAGGAAGTGATGCCGAGCGCTTGCGCATGCTCACTGACGGCATAAGTGGTGGTGGTGCCGATGACCACATTCACCGTGGGCGCATTATTCGGCATTGAGCCGTAGTCCTGTTGCGCGACCATGGCAAAGCCGGTGAGGATGCCGTTGTTGCTGGTTACAGAGACAACAATGCCCTTGGCACCGTCCTCGTTGCCCTGGCCATTCTCCGGGGTCAACGGGGTGATGGACAACGCCAACATGCTGCCGTCCTGTTGAAGCTGGCCTTGCACCTGCACAATGGAATTCAGCGCAATGTTGGCCGGGGTGACGCCAGCGGGGAATTGGGTGGACCCATTGATGGTGAAGGTGAACGGCATGTTGCTGTCGTTCGATTGCACGGTGATGCTGGTGCTGGAGATCGCGGTCACCATGCCACTGACCTCGACCTGCTCGTTTTCATTTTGGCCGTTGCCATTCTGGCTGATTTGCACGCCGCTGGAACTGATGGCGGGCGTGAAGCTCACGGCTGTGCCGGTAATGGAGAAGGAGCTGGCCAGGTTGAACGCAATCTGCAGATGGACTTCATCCTGGTTGCTGAAGGTGAGCGCCGGATTGAGGGCCACGGTGACGGAAGGCGTGCCGATTGTCGCGCCGGCGGTCACAGGAAGCCCGGTGTTGGGGTCGATATAGGTGACCTGCGCGGCGGAAACCGTCACGGTGATGGAGTTGTAAGTGCCGAAGGGGAGATTGGTGAGTTCGATCGGCTCCTGGACGGAACCAAGGCCGGAAAGTTCAATGATTTCGGGCTTTGACAGCAGGCTTACCGAAGATCCAGCCGAGGTTGTGACCGCGACGGAGGAGATGGTCACCTTGGCGGAAAGCACATTGCCAAGCGGGGCATCGCTGACCGTCACCACGGTCGGGGCTGAACCGGACTGGGCTGTGATGCCTGTTGTTGCGCTGGAGCCGCAACCGGCAAGGAACAAGGCTGGTGCTAGCACGGAAAGGGAGAGCAAAGCGATCAGTTTCGATTTTTTCGAACTCATTTTCTACAAACCTCCTGTTGGCGTATAGCCATGAAATTAAGAAATCCCTTCCTTGGACGTTGCCGAATAAAAAATGTGAGCAATTTTGAAGTATATCGTCGTGATGGCAGTGAGCATTAAGATGCACCAATAAAGGACAAAACCAAACTATGCCGAATGCCTAATACTGAAATGTCATGTCATTCCAGGCTGCCGATGAGCAAACGCGCGGCTGAAGATGAATTTTTTGTTAAAGAATATTCACCAGGTTTGCTTCCGACGGCCCATGGTGTTCGCCCATGTGTCCGCCCGGTGAAATGGTCGAGGTCTGGGGCGCGCGCCAGTGGTCGATATAGCTGATCTGGTGCACGCAACTGATGGTGCAATTTGGCGCGCAGCTCTTGGCTGTCAAAAACTCCCGCTTCACGTCGGCCTTGGTGTACTCGGCGATTGGTGTTCCCGGCCAGCCGCGCTGCTGGCTGCAATAGTGCACCAGCCCGTTCTCGCAGATATACAAGTAACGCGAACCGGCGCGGCAGCGCCACTCATTCGACCGCCCCTGCGCAATTGCCTCTTGAAACTTGTTGAACTTTGAATAATTTTTCTTCTTCCAGTTGCGCATCTCGAACCACACCTTCGATTCGCGCTCGCCGAGCGGCTTCAACTGCCCGTCGCCGTCGTGGATGATGCCGATGGTTGAAGTGAAGCCGAGTTCAATGGCGCGCCGCCCAATCACCAGCGCGTCGTTCGGGTCCTTGAAGCCCGCGCCCACCACCGAGTTGATGTTCACGTGGAAGAGCGCGTGCTCGCTGAGCGCCACAAGCTGGCGGTCGAGGACCTTGAGGCTCTTCATGGAAACTTCGTCCGGCTCCAGGTTGTCAATCGAAATCTGCATATGGTCGAGCCCGGCGCGGTTCAGGCTTTCAATGCGGTCCTTGCTGAGCAGGTAGCCGTTGGTGATCATGCCGGCGATGGCGCCGGTTTTTCTGATCCTGCGGATGACCTCTTCGAGCTCCGGGTGGGTCAGAGGCTCTCCGCCGGAGATTGTGATGATGGAAGTGCCGAGCTTGCCCAGGTGGTCCACGCGGCGAAACATCTCCTCAAGCGGGACGGGCTTGGAGGTTTTGTCATACTCGTTGCAGTAGCCGCAGCTCAGGTTGCAGTAGCGCATGGGGACAATTTGCGCCATCACCGGGTGGCCGATAAAGGCGAGCGCGCGGCCGACAAGCCACAGTTCGCGCAACTTGCGCGTCGCCGCCTTGATCCGCCCCTGGAGGGAATTTTTTTTCCGTTTTGCCATCAATTTCTATTGAATCACATGCAGCGGCGCTGCGACAGAGCCGCCGGGGCCGGGTTTTTCTTGCGGATGGAAGGCAAACAAAGCCGTGTTGTAACTCCGGCGGCGGGAAGATTGAAAGCAATCAGCCGATGAAGCGCGCCAGGGGGTTGAATGGCGGTGCGCAAGTTCAATTGGTAGGATGATTGAATCAGTATCTTCATCCCCGAGGAGAGTCGAAAATGAAAAAGTTTACAAGTGCGGCATGTGTCCTGCTGGTATCCATGTTGTTGACGGCATGCCGCGCATCGAGCGTGGAAGGCTTCATCAGCGATTCGATGTGCGGGCGCAAACACATCATGCCGGGCGCCAGTGACGCCGAGTGCACAAATGAATGCGTGAAAGCGGGCGCCCAATACGTGGTGGTGGCCGACGACAAGATTTATTTCCTTGCCGGGAACCTGCAGGACGCCGCGGCGCTGGCCGGGAAAAAGGCGCATGTGGAGGGGGCGGTTTCGGGCAACACAATCACGGTCTCGTCCATGCGCGAAATAAATTGAACATGGGCCCCGCCTGCGCTTAAATACTGAGATCGCGAGGGCGGGGCAGCTTTGCGGCATCGGCCGGCGACTGAATCGGGGTACTGTACCGCAATTGATTCCAAGCTTCGATGTGGCACGGCCACACTCATCGGGATTGGTATCCGTCGAAGGGTTTTCACCACTGAGGGTTACCCGATATTCAGCAAGCGCCGTCTCAGGCCTCGTGCCGCCGGTCCACATTCTCAAAGCGCGTGAACTGGGAAAGGAAGTTCAAGTGCACCGTGCCGGTCGGGCCGTTGCGCTGCTTTGCCAGGATGATTTCCGAGTCCTTGAGCTCGGCGTCGGTCTTTTCCTGGTCGCGGTTGTAATAGGCCTCGCGGTGGATGAACGCCACCACGTCGGCATCCTGCTCGATCGACCCCGACTCGCGCAGGTCGCTCAGCAGCGGGCGCTTGTCCTCGCCGCGCCGCTCGCTGGCGCGCGAAAGCTGCGAGAGCGCCATCACCGGCACATCCATCTCCTTCGCCAGTGCCTTCAACCCGCGCGAAATCGCCGAGACCTCCTGGGTCCGGTTCTCATAATTGCGGTTCGAGCTGCCCTGTGTCGAGCTCATCAATTGCAGGTAATCGACCATGATGAGGTCGAGCTGGCCGGCGTTTTGCCGCAGGCGGCGGGCCTTGGCGCGCATCTCGGCAAGCGAGATGCCGGCGGTGTCGTCGATGAAGAGACGTGATTCCACCAGTTCCTCCAGCGCGCGGCGCAACTTGTCCTGCTCCTCGCGGCCCAGGAAGCCGGTCTGCAAATGCCGCTGGTCAACCCACGCCTGGCTGGCCAGCAGGCGGCGCAACAGCGATTCCTTGCCCATTTCAAGGCTGAAAACGGCGACAACGGATTTGTTCATCACGGCGGCATTCTGTGCGATGTTGAGCGAAGCGCGGTTTTTCCCATC
>JAJXXN010000280.1 GCA_021781075.1 Acidobacteriota bacterium
GTGCAATTTGAACAGTACCAGCAAATTGCGGTCAGGGTCGTCGAGGGCTGGGAACTCCGCCACCTGCTCAAGAGAGAAATGAATATGCAGGTCCTCCAGTTGGCCGGGGTCTATCTCATTCCATGCCGCGTACCATCCCGGCTGGTAAAGGTTGGCTTTGACGGGCAGGTCGAGGGTGCCAAAGTCGTCGCAAAGCCCCGGAAGATGCGTGAACAGGTCAATTTGATCCGCACTGATTGAGAGCAGGAGCCGGTTGCCGTTCGGATGCTGGTCAATGTAATTGGTAAGCGAGCGGGCTGCATCGCGATACGTGTAGGTGGGATGCAGCGCGTAATCCGCCGTGGTGATTGAATTAGCCGTCACAGCAACAAGAACAACGGCCGCAGCCAGCCAGCCAAAGGCGCGCGCGCGCCCTCCGCTCGCCAGCATGGCCTCTATCCCCTGCGCGATGAGGAAGGAGAAAAAGTAAACCGTGACGGCGAAGTAACGCGCCTGTGGATGGTTTTGGATTGTCATGAAGGCGATGTAACCGCCCAGCGCGAGCAGGGAAATTCCGGTCAAGGGGTTCGTCAGCCAGCGCCTTGCCCAGCCTCTGTTCCCGCGCGCGGCAAACAGTGCGGCACAAAAAAGCACCCCGGCCAGCGGGACCAGGATGAGGTCGATCCACAGCGCGCCATGGAAGCTCCACCATAGGCTGACCAGCGGCCAGTAAAACTTCTCCGGCTTCGGGTACGTGTTGATAAAGAAAAAATATTTGTAGTCGGCCATCAGATGGCGCGAGGCGATCAGCAGCATCCAGGCGGCAAAGCCCGACGCAGAGGCCGCCGCGCTGAGCAAAAGCAGCTTCACTGCCCGCCGCCAATCCGGCCACAGCGGCAGCAAAAAGGCCCATGCGATTGCAGGCAGAAGGAAAACCGTGGTGGTCTTGGTCAGCAGCATCAGCGTCAGCAGTAGCCCGATGGCCAATGCCCAGCGGATCGGATGCCGCCGCTCGCGCAGGCTCAGCGCGAAAAGCAGCACCGTCAAAAACAGCGAGACAAGCAGCGGCTCCAGGATGGCAAGGCGGCTGAAACAATAAAGAAACGGGCTGGTGGCAAGCAGCGTCACGCCCAGCAGCGCCGTCCAGCGCGCGGAGCAGCGGCGCAAAAGTCGGTAGCTGAGGCAGAGGTTGACAAAAAATAAACCCACGGCCAGCGCGCGCGCGGCTTCTATCTTCACCCCGGTCGCGAAAAACAACAGCCACTCCAGCAGCGGCCAGACCGGCACGGCCGGCGCGGGATTGAAGTCGCCCGGTAGATACCAGTCACCGGAGAGGTGGGCGCGGATTGCGGCATTGCCATACCAGCCCTCGTCCGTGTACTTGGCATAATCATCATGCCAGCGCGTCCCGTTCGGAAAATCAGCGCCCAGGTTGATTGCGTGCAACAGTGCGAAGGCCGCAAGGAACAGCAGCCACGCGATGCCCGCCCACTGGAGCAGCCTCTGGTTGGGGTTGGAGGTTTTCATTTGATTCCGCAAGCCGCTATTCGTACGCCAGCGCGTCGATGGGGTCCTTGCGCGCCGCCAGGATCGCAGGGTACATCGCCCCAATAATTGAGCCCAGCAGCGCGATGAAGGCGCCGCGCACAATCCATGCCATGGTGAGCTCAAACTCGAAGGTCGGGTATTTGATCGCAATGATTCCGCGGATTCCGAAGGTCAATGCAATGCCCACCAGGATTCCAATGCTCACAAGCGCCAGCGTCTCGCGCAGCACCACCGTGATAATCGACGTCTTCGACGCGCCCATCGACTTCAGGATCCCAATCTCCCGGGTGCGCTCAAAGACTGCCGTGTACATGGATTGGAAAATCACCAGGAATCCAACAATCACCGCAATCGTAATCACAACATTCAGCGCGATCGTGAACCCCGGCAGGTGCTCCGGGCTCATCAGCGTCGTCCACTCATCCATGGTAATCACGCGGTTCTGCGTGAATCCCTTGCGGCTCAGGATCTCCTGCTTCACAAGGTTCGTGTCGGCCGGCTTGTCCGCCTTCACCAGGAACATCGACGCCTTGCCCTCCGTGCCCAGCATCTGGTTCAGCGTTTCGAGCTGGATCAGTTTCCGTCCGCCGCGCCCATGCTCCACAATGCCGCAGATGTGCATGGGGCGCTTGAAGACCAGGATCGAGTCGCCCACATGGTACCCGTTGCCGTTGTTCGCCATGATGTCGTCGATGATCACGTCATTCGAGCCCTGGAACGGCCCGCCCGCGATGTAGGTGAAGGGGCGCATCGCATTGAACGAATCGTAATCAATGCCCCAGATCACCTCCATGCCGCTGTTCATCGAGGTGTAGGTGTTGGTCGGGCTGGCGATGGCAACATGCGGCAATTGCCGCAGCGCCGTCACGTCGTTGATAGGCATCGACGCCCCATTCAAGCCGAAGATCATCGACCCGTTCGACGGCATCACCAGCACATCCGCCCCGATGCCGTTGCCGCGCTCCCGCTGGTCGTCCACCTTGCCCATCATCACGGCCACAATAGACAAAATCATGGCCACTTCTATTGCCACGCCGAATATGCTGATGAGCGAGCGCACTGGGCGGTGCAAAAGGTTGGCGAAGACGAGCTTGTTCATCGGGACGGCTCTTTTCCGGCTGCAATTTTGCGGTTGGGACTGGCGATTGCGCGCCTCTTACAACTTTATCAGCCTCTCCGCTGGTATCAAAATCCCATACTCCCCACAAAAGTGATGTCTCTGGCTGAATTTTTACTTTACCCCTCCCGGAATCACAAGTTATGGTGAACTCAGTCAGGGTTTCCAAATGTCCAGGTTCGGTGAGCAGTTGCGGATGGAGCGCGTGGCGCGGGGGGTCTCTCTCGAAGCCATCACCTCTGCAACAAAAATAAGCCGGCGCTACCTCACCGCGCTCGAGCAAGAGCGATTCAACCAGCTACCCGGAGGCATCCTCAACAAAGGCATCGTCCGCGGATATGCCAACGTGCTTGGACTTGACCCGGATGAGTGGCTCGCCCGCTACAACTCCGCCTACGCCGCCAGCGGGCAGATGTATGACGACGACCGCAACTGGGTCGATTTCGCCGCCAATGTCGGCCGCGCCCGCATGGACCGCCATGAATTGCAAGCCTTGCGGATCCGCTGGGCCATCACCATCCTCCTGCTACTCGCCGCCGCCGCAGCCCTCTATTTCGCCCTTCGCTACTTCGGCATCCACGCCGGATGGTGGCCGGCTTAACCCTCCCATCACGCGCCGGTTGTTTTGTGAACCATGCGGCGATTGCGGGCTGCGCCCACCGCGGGGTACTTTGCACGCGCCACGCCCATCGTGGAAACTGGTTGCATCATGCGCATCGTCATTCTGGCTGCATTGGCCTCACTCCTCGCCTTGCCCGTCCCCGCCGCATCCCACCTTGTCACCGGCAACGGCTATGGGTTCGCCGTGGTGCAACCGGATGACGCGCGCATCACCAGGTTTTATGCCCACCCCTACAGCTTCACCGCCCCCGTTCCCGGAAAACCCTACGCTGAAGGCATTGAAACCACCAACTTCCTGGATTCGATTGCATTCAACCCGCGGGCAATTCCCGGCAGGAACAGCGCCGAATATCTGGATGATTCGCATATCATCCGCATCCACTCTTCCTCTGCATCGGCATTCGTTTTTATGCCCTTTTCCTTCAACCGCAATGCACTCATCGTCGGTCTCTTCGTGCAACCGGCCTCGGCTCCCTCTGCCCGGCCGCGCTTTGCCGTCAAGTGGGCCCATCCGCTTGAATCAAGCCAGGCCATTGCTGTCGCCGACACGCAGGCCCGCATCTTGCGCTTCTCCGGCATCAGTGAATCGCTTCTCCTCATCCCACTCGGCCGCAGGTCCTCTGTTGACCCGCGTGGCGTGCAGGCCGCAATCGGCTCTTCTTTTGCCCTGCTTCCACTTGAACCTGGCGACGACCCCATCGCCGCCGTCAAGGACTTTGCCGTCTGGCGCTTCAATCGCACCGTATCGCAACTGCTCCAGCGCGAACTCAGACAATTCGAAGCCTGGCGCGCAAAACCTGGCGTTCACTTCCGCAACAACGCGGAGCGGCATCTGTGGCGGCAAAGCGAAACCATGCTGCGCATCGCGCAATCCCGCGAGCCCAACACGCCCGCTCGCCACAACAACGGCATGATCGTTGCCTGCCTGCCCGACGGCGTTTATTTCACCCATTGGGTTCGCGACATGGCCTGGGCCACCGTCGCGCTGATTCGCATGGGCCATCAGGCGGAGGCACGCGCCGCCATCCTGGCCTACTTCAATGCGCAGCCAACCGGCAAAATGCGCGCCCTCACCAACGATGCGGATTACCAGGTATCGGTCGTCCGGTATTTCGGCAACGGCGAAGAGGAGCCTTTTTTTACCGGCGAGGGGCAGCCCAACGTCGAGTTCGACGATTGGGGCGAGGTGCTGTGGGCGCTGGGCGAATACCTGGCTCAATTCAACGACCCCGCGCTGCTGGCCACTCAAACTTACCGCGGCTCCGTCTATGGCTCGGCCCGCGATTTTATCGTCAAGCCGCTGCTCGCCAATCTGGAGCCTTATCCCGGTCCCGGGCCCGGCGGCCTCATCGTCGCCGCCGACACCTCCATCTGGGAAGAGCATCAGGCTGACAAAAAGCATTTCGCCTTCTCCACCTTCATGGCCATGCAGGGGCTGGAAAGCTTCCGCGTCGTGGCAACTCGCGATGCCAGGGATCTCGCCGTGGCAAATGAACTCGGCCTCACAATTCGGCAATTGCGGCAGGGCTTTTCACAGGCTTTCATCCGCGATGGACACCTGCACGGGACACTGGAACCAAATCCCAAAAATGACATCGACGGGGCCCTGCTGCCCATGCTCAACTTCGGCCTTGCGCCACTCGATAATCAAATGCTTGCCCGTGACACCGCCGCAAGAATGGAGCAGTTGCGGGTCGCCTCTGGCGGCTACGAACGTGTGAAAAGCAACTACACCGACCCCGCCATCTTTGAATACTGGTATGAACGCCAGGAGTTTGTCTTCACCGACCTCTCACTGGCCGAACTCGATCGCCGCATTCATCGCAACAACGATGCCGGCGCAATTCTCTCGCGCGTCACCCGCAAGGCCGCCGCCGACCACAACATCATTCCCGAGATGTATGTTGCGCTGCCCTGCAAGCTCTTTCCCGGTGCGGTTGGCGCGCCCACTGGAGCCACCCCCATGGTTGGCTATGGCGCAGGAGCCTACATCCTGAATTTGCTTGCTCGTGAACAATCCCCATCCACGCCTGCGGATACGATGAAAAATTAATTTTTCTTCCACCCCGCCGCTGGCCCGCCGCGCAAGGTGCCCAAAATTGTCTGCCACCTTGTTTTTCGCCCGGGGAATTCCCCGCTCACCCCCGTAATCTCCCCATTCACTGCACTGCTTTACACGCTTTCACCTCCGCCAGTTACCATGGATATAGCACAGGAGCGCAACCTGCTCACTGTGTTCCTCTTGAGCAGACCCGGTCTGTGAAGGCAGTGGCAAATCTCATCCGCCACGCTTTCTCCTGCAAGGGAGGCAAAACTGAAGGAGTATTCCATTGAGCGACCGTTTTCTCTTTACCTCTGAATCGGTGACCGAAGGTCACCCCGATAAAATCGCCGACCAGGTCTCCGATGCCATTCTGGATGCCTGCCTCGAGCAGGATCCCATGAGCCGCGTCGCGGCCGAGACCCTGACAGCCACCGGACTCGTCGTCATCGCCGGTGAGATCACCACCAAGGCCTACGTGGACTTCCAAAGCCTCGTCCGCGGCGTCGTCGCCAGCATCGGCTACGACAATGCCGCCTACGGCTTCGACTCCAACACCTGCGCCGTCATCTCCACCATCAACAAGCAGTCCGGCGATATCGCGCAGGGCGTTGACACCGGCGGTGCCGGCGACCAGGGCATGATGTTCGGCTACGCCTCCAACGAGACCCCCGAGCTGATGCCCGCGGCCATCTCCCTCGCCCACAAGCTCACCCGCCAGCTCACCGGGGTGCGCAAAAACGGCAAACTCCCCTACCTGCGCCCCGATGGCAAAAGCCAGGTAACCGTCGAGTACGACGAAAAAGGCAAGCCCGCGCGCATTGACGCCGTCGTCATCAGCACCCAGCACGCCGAGAGCGTCACCAACGAGGACCTCCACGCCGACATCAAAAAGCATGTGATCGAGGCGGTGCTGCCCAAGGAGTGGCTCGACAAGAACACCAAGTACCACATCAATCCCACCGGGCGCTTTGTCATCGGCGGGCCCATGGGCGACACCGGGCTCACCGGCCGCAAAATCATCGTCGATACCTATGGCGGCGCGGGCCGTCATGGTGGCGGCGCATTCAGCGGCAAGGACCCGACAAAGGTCGACCGCTCCGCTGCCTACATGGCCCGCTACATCGCCAAGAACATTGTGGCCGCCGGCCTCGCCGAGCGCTGCGAGGTGCAGCTTGCCTACGCCATCGGCGTGGCCGAGCCGGTAAGCGTGCTGGTTGAAACCTTTGGGACGGGAAAACTGAGTGAGGCAAAGCTAACCGAACTGGTCCGCAAGAACTTCAAGCTCACACCGAAGGAAATCATCACCAGCCTCAACCTGCGCCGCCCCATCTACCAGAAGACCGCCGCGTATGGCCACTTCGGCCGCACCGAGCCGGAGTTCACCTGGGAGGCCACCGACAAGGCCGCCGAGCTGAAAAAGCAGGCCGGCGTTTAAAGCAAGCTGAATTTCAACATGGGCGGAGCCGCAATGGCTCCGCCTTTTTTGTGCGCATGGGACGAGCCCAGGCAGTGCGGCATCATAAAATTGGGATGATTGACTATTCGGAGGTTCCATGTTCGGCATACGATTCTTCGCCGCTCTCATCCTTGCATGGCCGCTCTTGGGCGCCGCCCAATCCGCTCCCTGGGCCTACGAAGGCAAGACCGGCCCCGCCGCCTGGGCAAAGCTCTCCCCCGACTACCGCGCCTGCGCCTCGGGACGCGAGCAATCCCCCATCGACATCCGCGGCGCGCGCATTGACAAGGCCCTCAAGCCCATCACCTTCGGCTACATCGCCACCACCATGACGGTGACCAATAACGGCCACACCATCGAGGTCGAACCCGCGCCCGGAAGCTACATCCTCTACAACGACACACGCTACGACCTCGTCCAGTTCCACTTCCACCACCCCAGCGAAGAAACGGTCCTCGGCCACCTCAGCGACATGGAAATCCATCTGGTGCACAAGAGCGCGGAAGGGAAGTTGCTTGTCCTCTCCGAGATCGGAA
>JAJXXN010000325.1 GCA_021781075.1 Acidobacteriota bacterium
CTTGCGGAGTCGGCGAGTCGGGAACGGGCTGCTCCTGGGCTTGCTGGGCCGCGAGAGCCGCCGCAGAGAGAACAAGAGTTGCCATTAGAAAAGCCGTAGTGAATCGATTCACAGTCCCAAACTCCTCAATCCTATAGATGCTTCCGCCCGCGCCAGAGACGCAGGCACAATGGAGCCCTAAATGGGCCTCATTCGTCAGATTAACAGACGTGGCAGCACCCAGGTTGTTTCAAGGGTGAATCTTGCCCGTCTGCGTCACTGTGGGCCCGGGTGGAGTATTCTTCACGAAGAAGCAGGCGCCCCCCGAAGAGGTCAAGACCATGCAAAGAAACAAAGTTAAAGGACGACTTCTATTTGCACTCATTGCGGTGCTATTTTCGCCGTTGGCAGGAGCCCAGCTAGCGCCGACCACGGATGCGCCGCCGGTGAGCACGGCTCCGGCGTTGCCAGAGGACGACAGGCCCGTTGGGACACTCAACGTGAACGTGAACCTGGTCACTTTGTTCTTTACGGTGAAAGACAAGAACGGGCTGCTGGTGCCGCACCTGACCAAGGATGATTGCTCGGTCACGGATGAAAAGATACCGCAGACGATCAAGAACTTTGAGGCGCAGGCGAACCTGCCGTTGACGCTGGGCATCCTGATTGACACCTCCGGCAGCCAGCAGCGCGTATTGCCGCTGGAGCAGGATGCAGGCAGCCGCTTTTTGCAGCGCGTCATCAAGTCGAAGGACCAGGCTTTTGTACTTTCGTTTGACGTGAACATTGATTTGTTGCAGGACTTCACGAACAGTCCCCATTTGTTGGGCCGCGCGCTGAACAAGGCGGAGATCAACACCGCGGGGGGGAACGGGGCGGCCGGCATTCCGGGCCTTGGAGGGGGAACGGTTCCGACTATCGGCGACCCGAAGGGGACGCTGCTTTATGACGCCGTCTATCAGGCATCGGTAGACAAAATGAGCTCTGAGACCGGGCGCAAGGCACTGATCCTGCTCACGGACGGTCAGGATGAGGGCAGCCGGCTGAAGATCACCGATGCCATTGCCGCGGCGCAAAAGGCCAATGTGATTGTGTACACGATCCTGCTTGCCGACCGGGGGCTTTATTTTGCGCAAGGTGAGTGGTACACGGGCTACTCCGCAATGAAGAGGCTGACCGAGGAGACGGGCGGGCGGCTGATTGATGTGGGCAACAACGGGCCGAAGCTGGAGGCCGCATTCAGCCAGATTGAAGAGGAGCTGCGCACGCAATACCTTGCCAGTTTCAAGCCCAAGGATGCGGCGCTGGACGGCAAGTTCCATCATGTGGGTGTGGTGTGCAAGGGGGATGGCTTGAGGGTGCAAGTGCGCAAGGGCTATTACGCAATTCAGACGGACCAGGACCAGTAGGGAGGGTGTGAGTGTCTGAATTTGATACAGGCGGTAGCCGCAGGTGCCGCTGTGCGTAATCTTTTCCGAATAGGGTTTCCCTAATACCATCGGCATAGTCGCAATTTACATGAACGAAAATTTATGAATTTTTTGAACCATCCGTCGCCGCATGACCCAGCCTGCCAGGCAGACCCGCGGAGCTTTGAGATCAGCCCTCGCTTCAGGCAATCGCTGATTGACCGCATTGAGCGCTTGGAGCGCGATGCCGATGCCGACGAGGCCGCGGCCATGCGGCTGGAGGATGGCGGGCACCTAGAGCGCCATTTGAAACTGGTGGCAGCGCAAAGGGCCGAGGCCCTGCGCATGCGGGTGTTTCTCGACAGGGCCAAAACGCGGCTTCCCCGCCCGCTGATAGCGATGTAAGCCCTGACTCAGGGACCAGTAGGCCATTGCCTGGCCAAGACGGATTGAGGGGCGAATTCAAGTTGATTGATTGCGGATAGAATAGTTAGAACCATCCATGCGAGAGTCCGGCGGAAAATCCGAGCAGCATCACCGTGCCGCCACCACAGCGACAATCGTCATTTCTTTTGCGCTGGTCTATTTTTTCTGGGGCTCGACGTACACGGCGATTTCCATTGGTGTTGAGGATTTGCCGCCGCTGTTGATGGGCGGTGTGCGCTTCCTTGCCTCGGGCGCGTTGCTGCTGCTTTATTGCTGGTGGCGCGGGCTGAAAATTTTCTGGCCGCCGCGGATGATGGTGGTGATGGGCATCGTCGGCGTGTTGCTGCTGGGCGGCGGCAATGTGGGCCTGATCTACGCGGAAAAGACCGTCCCCAGCGGGTTCAGCTCGCTGGTCATCGCCGTGGTGCCGCTGTATGTGGCGCTGATGGAGATGCTGCTGCCCGGCGGCGAGCCGCTGCCCCGGCGCGGGTGGCTGGGCATGGCGATGGGGCTGGCCAGCCTCACCGTGCTGCTTTGGCCGTCGATCCATGTTGGCCTTGAGGGGAACACGACCATGTTGCTTGCCTTGGCGGCGCTGCTCGGCTGCGCGCTGAGTTGGGCCGCGGGCAGCGTTTATGCCCGCCGCAAGCGCCTCGCCGTCAACAGCTTTGTGCAGGCAAGCTGGCAAATGTTGATTGCCGGCGCGGTCAACCTGCTTTGCGGCACATTGCTGGGCGAGTGGCCGGGCTTTCACATGACCCATCGCGCCGCGGGCGCCATTGCGTGGCTTGTCACTGGAGGATCGCTGATTGGGTACTCGGCCTACATCTATTTGTTGGAGCATGTGCCGGTGGCCAAGGTGGCATCGTATGCCTACGTCAACCCCGTTGTCGCGGTGCTGTTGGGGATGGTGGTGCTTGGCGAGCGGCCCGACCCGATCGAATTCGTAGGCATGGCCGGAATCATTGTCGCGGTCTATTTATTGACCACCGCGCGGGTGCGCAAAAAAGCGCCATCTGTTGAAGAGATGCAACAACTGCCCGCGGAGTGAGGATGTGGTTTGAGTTACTTGAGCCAGAGCACCGAGGTAGCGGCCGCGACACCCGCAAGCCCGAAGAGCAGGCCGAGGTACCAGTAAAGCTTGTTGCGGGTCAACAGCGTGATGCTGGTGATGACGAGCGCAATCTCAAGCAGCACCTGGGCCAGGTTGAAGCGGTTGCCGAGGAACTCGGCCTGCTCGCGTTGCTCCTCGAAGCCTTTGGCAACCTCCTGCTCCGCCTCGGAGTCGGCCTTTTCCTTTTCCACGTAGCCCTTATATTTTTCAATGAGCTTATCGGCGCCGGGAATTTTTGCGGCGGTCATGGAGAGGTTGTCCGCGGCCAGCCCGCTGTCATAGGCGCGGTTCTTTTTTGATTGGTAGAGGCTCCACTGGTCCGATGCCTTGGCCTGGTTGATGATGGCCGCGGTGTGCGCGCGCTCGCCGAGAATGGTGATGACGGCAACGATGACGGCGAGGATGCTCATCGTCAGCGCCACCGGCTGCATGGATTTGTTCGAGCCCTCTTCGGCGCGCTCCTCAAGTTCCTTCAGTTCTTCCTCAACGCCCATGATTTCGACTCCTGCCATTGCTGCAAATCTTCAGGTTTGAGCCCTGCCTTACTGGCATTTTAGCAATCATCCGTGGGCCAATTTCTTCACCATCATGAAAGGACCATGTGTAAACGCCATGCATCGGGTGAACCAATTGTTAATGCGACCCGCTTTTGCTGATGCGTTGCTTCTCATGCCAACCCAGCCGCTGCAATGCGCGCAGTACAATTTTCGCATTTGGAGACGGCCAACGGCTCATTGCATGGCACCTCGTGCTGGGTGGAATCCGTTGGCGAGATTACCATTCAGCCTGGGTTATTGCAACACGATTTGAATGTAAGTTTCACTTTGGGGCTGTGATCGTAAATCAGGCGGCTGCAAATGTAACATGACCCGTGGTCGATTGTTGCTCTTCGATCCGGTCGGCAATCACGCGCAACGCCAATGCCTCAACCTTCGATTGCGCCTCTTGTTTTGTTGAACCGTATACCATATTTCCCATTCAGCTTACTTCCTTTTCCAGCGCACGCCGTCCTTGGAATCCTCGATCAGGATGCCTTTTTCGGCCAGCTCGATACGAATCTGGTCGGCGCGGGCGAAGTTGCGCATTTTTTTTGCCGCGGTGCGTTCTGCCACGAGCTTTTCAACTTCCTCATCGGAGATTGAAAGCCCGGCAAGCAGCGCGGGGGCAATCTCATCCGCGCGGCCCGCGGAGTGCGCCCATTCGATTGCGTGGCGTGTGGCCTCCGCGTCGCGGTCCTCCATCACGTCGAAGACGGAATCGAAAAACAGCAGAGTCTCGAGGATGGCGTCGCGGTCGCCGGCCAGCACTTCGCCCTTGTCGAGCGCGGTGTTGGCCTGCCGCACCAGCTCGAAGATTGGGGCGCGTGCCTCGGCGGTATTGAGGTCGTTGGCCAGAGCGGCGCGGAAGGCCGTTTCGGCGTGCCCGGCAGCAGCCTTGAGCGCGGTTGCGCCCGGCTCAAGCTTTGCCGCAACCAATCGCGCGTGGAAGTTGCGCAGCCGCTCAATGGCCGCGGTTGCCTCCACCAGCCCGTCGAAGGTGAAGTTCATCTGGTTGCCGTAGGGCACCGAGACCAGCGCAAAGCGGATTGCGGAGGCCTTGTAGCCCTTGAGCAGAAGGTCGCGCAAGGTGAAGAAATTGCCTTCGCTCTTCGACATTTTGCGGCCTTCCACCAGCAGGAAGCGGACGTGCATCCAATGCCGGGCAAAGGTCTTGTGGGTTGCGCATTCGCTTTGCGCAATCTCATTCTCGTGGTGCGGAAAGGTGAGGTCTTCGCCGCCGGCGTGCAGGTCAAAACTTTCTCCCAGGTACTCCATCGCCATGGCCGAGCACTCGATGTGCCATCCGGGTCGGCCGCGGCCGATGGCTGTCTGCCAGCTTGTTTCGCCCGGTTTGGCCGCCTTCCACAGTGCGAAGTCGCGGGCCGAGTCCTTTTCATACTCGTCCACGTCCACGCGGGCGCCATCGACCATGCCGGAAAGGTCCTTCTTGCTGAGCTTGCCGTAGGCGGGGAAGGCGGCGAGGCGGAAGTACCACGAGCCGTCCTCGGCCTGGTAGGCAGCGCCCTGCGCGGCGAGGCGCTCGATGAGCTTGACCATCTGATCGATGTGCTCGGTGGCGCGGGCAATCACCTCGGGGCGCTGGACGTGCAAGGCGTCGAGATCCTCAAAAAACGCCTTCTCAAAGCGCGCGGTGTATTCGCCGATGGGCAGGTTGAGGGCCGTCGCGTTGCGGATGATTTTGTCGTCCACGTCGGTGATGTTCATGACGTGGCGCAGGGGCACGCCGAAGAGCTTCAAGGTGCGGCGCAGGACATCGACTTGCAAAAATGTGCGGAAGTTGCCAATGTGGCCGTAATCGTAAACCGTCGGCCCACATGCATAAATGCCGAGCGGCTTGCCGGCCTCGAGCGTGAGGGGCTCAACTTTTCCAGAGAGGGTGTTGTAAAGGTTCAGGTTCATCGTCTTTCGCGGCGTTTTCAAGCTGCAAGTGTGATTTTAGCAGCGTGCGGTTGCACCCACTTGGGGATGTGTTGCGAGGTTGAACCTGGCTGATGCCGGGTGCAAGGCGCGGGCGAGGAACCATTTCAGTCATTAACCAACGGGCGTATGCATAGAAGGGTACCCGCGCGCGAAAGCGAGAGCAAAGCGTTCTAGAATTTATCACACGAGGAGCTGCGTTTTGAAAACAACAATGAAACTGCACCTATTGGCCGCGATGATTGTGTGTGCCGTGGCGCTGGCCGGCTGCGGCAAGAAAGTCGCATCGAATGAGCCGCCACCGCCCGCCGTTGCGCCCACTCCCATTGCGCCCACCGCCCACATCAGCGCCTCGCCCACCAGCATTCACGCCGGCGACTCGGTGGAGCTTAGCTGGACCACAACGGACGCCACAACTGTGACCATACAGGGACTCGGCACGGTGCCGCCAACCGGCAAGAAGACAATTTCGATTGAAGCCTCCATGACCTTTCGGTTGATTGCCAAGGGGGATGGCGGCACCAGCCAGGATGCGGTCACAATCACGGTCGCTGCCGCGCAGGAGCCCGAGCCGCCGGTGCAAAAGCCTGTGGTCGCGCTCTCGGATGCGGATTTGTTCAAGGCCAACGTGCAGGATGCGTATTTCAATTTTGACGATTACAGCCTGACAGAGGAGGCAAAAGCCACGCTGGCCAAGGATGCTGATTTTCTGGCCCGTCATCCTGATTTTCCGATATTCATCGGCGGTTATTGCGATGAGCGCGGCTCGGTTGAGTACAACTTGGCGCTTGGCGAGTATCGCGCGGAAGCGGCCAGGAACGCCCTGGTTGCCGGCGGCGTGTGGATCAAGCGCATCAACATCATGAGTTTCGGCAAGGAAAAGCCCTTCTGCACCGAATCCAATGAGGAGTGCTGGCAACAGAACCGCCGCGGGCACATCACCCCGGAAAAGCAGGATAAATGATAATTCCGTCATTTTAGGGCGGTAGGAGTGAGCACTTTTCATCACTTCTGCGTCCAACATGACAGAGCAAAGAATCTGTACGATTTTGGTCGCGGCTTGCCTGGTGAGGCGGCCGCGATTTTTTATTCCTGAACTGTTAATCGCGCCTAATCTTCGTGAATTTGCAAAATCAATGGATAATAGAAGCACGATGGCGAATCAACTGTGGGTTCCTGAAAGCTGGGCGCAACGGCTTGCAGAGCTGGAGGCGCGCACCGGCGAGCTGAAAGAGGCGCCTTTGCGTCGCGATGTGCGCTCGCTGGGGACGCTGCTTGGCGAGGTATTGCGCGAGCAGGAGGGCGAGGAACTTTTCCAGCTTGTGGAGGCGCTGCGCCAGGCTACGATTCGCCGCCGCGAGGAGGCAGGCCAGGAGGAGGCGGAGAAGTGGGCCGGCTCCGCGTTCAGGATTTTGCATTCCATGCCGGTGGCCCGCGCGTTGCCGCTCACCCGCGCTTTCGCCTTCTACTTCGAGCTGATCAACCTTGCCGAGTCCAACCACCGCAAACGCCGGCGCCTGGCATTGCAGCTCACCGGCGAGGCGGGGCACCAGCGCGGCTCGCTCACCGGCACGCTGCTGGAGATGAAGCGCGTGGGCATCAGCGCCGCCGAGGCGCTGGACTGGCTGCGGCGCGTTCTGGTCGTGCCGGTCTTCACCGCGCACCCCACTGAGATTGCCCGCCGCTCGGTGATGTTCAAGCGGCGCAGAATCGGTGAACTTCTCGCGGAACTTGACCGCATCCCCATCCCCGCCGCGGAGATTGAGAGGCTTGTCGAGGCGGTGCGCACGGAGATCACCTCGCTCTGGCAGACGGATGAGGTGCGTTCACGGCGGCCCACGGTGCAGGACGAGATCAAGAT
>JAJXXN010000032.1 GCA_021781075.1 Acidobacteriota bacterium
GAGCGTCAACCTGGAGTTTGCGGGCATGGAGCTGGAATTGCGCGAGGGCGACGAGGTCGGGCTGTTGCCGCCGGTCTCAGGTGGCGCGCCGGGGCGGTTGGCGCGGTTGACGCGCGCGATGATCCCGACCGCGCAATTGCTGGCCGAGTCCAAGGCAGGTGAAGACGGCGCCGTTGTCGTCTTCGAGGGCATTGTGCGCAACAACTCCCGCGGACGCGCCACCCGCTACCTGGAGTATGAAGCGTATGAAGAAATGGCCGCGCGCCAGATGCAGGAGCTTGTTGACGAGGCCATGCGCAAATTTCCAGTGCGCGAAATCAAGCTCATTCATCGGCTTGGAAGGGTCGAGATAGGCGAAACGAGCGTGCTGATTGTCGTCTCCTCGGCGCATCGCGGCGCGGCCTACGAGGCCTCGCGCTGGTTGATTGACACGCTGAAATCGACGGTCCCAATCTGGAAGCGGGAGTTCTTTGTTGACGGCGCCGAGTGGGCCCCGGGCGAGCCATTCCCGCCGGAACTGGAAATACGTTGAACGGCGCAAACCGTCCCGTGTAAAAATCGTCTCATGGGCGTGATGAAGCTTTCAGTTTGTCTGCTGCTCGTGTCCCTCGGCGCGCTGCCGCCGGCCCAGGCGCAGTCGCGGACCAAGCCCTATACGCTCACTGTGGACGTCAATCTGGTGAATGTTTTTGTCAATGTCACGGACAAAAACGGCGCGCTTGTCGGCGGATTGACCAAGGAGAACTTTGCCGTCACCGAGGATGGCCGCCCCCAGGAGATTGCCGTCTTCGAGCGGCAAACCCAGCTTCCGCTCAATATCGCACTGGCCATTGACACCAGCGGCAGCGTGCAGAAGGACATGGCCGTTGAAAAGGCCGCCGCGCTTGAGTTTGCCAAGACGGTATTGCGCCCCCAGGACCGCATGGCCGTCTATGATTTCGCCACCGAAGTGAGGGAACTCACAGCATATACCAACAAGCTGAACGTAATTAAGCGCGGTTTGGGCGCCTTGAAGCGCGGTGACGCCACGGCGCTCTACGATGCCATCTCGCTCGCCTCCGAGGGGCTCGCCCGCTATGACGGGCGCAAGGTGCTCATCCTGATTTCGGATGGCGGCGATACGGGCAAGAACACGACATACGAGCAGGCGCTGGCGGCGGCCGAACGCGGCGAGGTGATGATTTACTCGCTCATCGACGTGCCCATTGAGGCCAGCGCAGGGCGCGACATTGGCGGCGAACATGCCTTGATTACGCTGGCCGAGGAAACCGGCGGAAAATCCTATTACATCCATCAGACGGGCATGAAAGATGCATTTGCAAAGATCAGCGACGACCTGCGCACACAATATTTGTTGGGTTATTATCCGCGCAACCAGGTGCCGGGCATAGGCTTCCATCGCATCCGTGTCTCCATTCCGCACGCTGCCGAGGGCGCATTCATCATCCGGAACCGAACCGGCTATTTTGCCCAGCCGGTTACCAAAGAGTAACGGCTTACAATGGAAGCATGGGCGATCAATTGCAGTGGGTGCCGCAGGCGGGAATAATTGCCCGCGAAGCCGGGGCGCAACTCATGGAGTTCTTCCGCGGAGGCGTTGCCACCGAATACAAGGGCGAAGCGGATTTGGTGACGGTTGCCGACCGCACCGTGGAGGCGTTGCTGCGTGAGCGGCTGACGCAGTCCTTTGCAGGCCACGGGATCTATGGCGAAGAGGGTACGCGCCAGGGCTTGGAGAATGAGTTTCGATGGTATGTGGACCCGCTCGACGGCACGACAAACTTTGCCCATGGTTTTCCGCAGTTTTGCGTCTCCATGGGCCTGGAACAACGCCCTGCGGGGCTGGCGCCTGACAAGGACGGCCAGTTGGTGGCTGCTGTGATTTATGACCCGACCCGCGATGAATTGTTTACCGCCGAGCGGGGCAGGGGTGCAAGCCTGAACGGCCATGCGATGCGGGTTTCAAAAACGGCTACCCTAGGAGAGGCGCTTCTCGCAACCGGTTTCCCCAGTCGCAAGCGCCATCAGAACCCGAACATTCATTTTTATCATGAGCTATCATTGCGGACCCACGGGATCCGGCGCGCAGGTTCCGCGGCGCTCGACCTCGCCTATGTGGCTGCGGGCCGCATCGATGCATTTTGGGAGTTCAATCTGAACCCCTGGGACACGGCTGCCGGCATCTTGCTGGTGGAAGAGGCAGGCGGCAACGTGACCGATTTTTATGGCGGACAGTATGCATTGAAAAGCCATGAGATTCTGGCCACCAACGGAGAAATCCACGCGGAATTGCTGGCGGTTTTTGAGCAATTGTTTGCCGGCAGGGAACTTGACCCGTTGCCAAGCCCGCAGGAATACGCGGCGCGGCGTAGAGCCGGGTCCAATTGATTGTTTATGCCGGCCTGGTTTTTTCCGCATTGCGGAATGAGGGTGGGGGCGGAAGTGGCAACAGGCAGGGGGTTTTGTGCTATTCTCAGCACGAGCAAAACTCTCTTTTCGGAGCGAATTCCAAATGGCATACGTGATTGCAGAACCCTGTATCGGCACCAAGGACACCGCCTGCGTGGACGCCTGTCCCGTCGATTGCATCCACCCCAAAAAGGACGAAGGCAGCTACGGTGAAACCGAACAGCTCTTCATCGATCCCGCCGAGTGCATCGATTGCGGCGCCTGCCTGCCGGCTTGCCCTGTCTCGGCAATCTTCGCGCAAGACGACCTGCCGGAAAAATGGGCGCACTTCGCCGAGAAGAACGCCACACACTACGGCCGCTAATCGGCATGTGGTTGTAGCAATGATTTGACAGGCCAGCGGCACCGCCCAGCCTGAAAGATTCGCGCACCTTGCAATCGCAGGGTGCGCGTTTCATTTGCGGCGATACAGGGCCTTGAATCTTCCGGGCATCAAGTCAAAAGAGTCATTCCCGTCTCGCGCGCGGCAATGCTGTCAAATGTCATCACCTTCTTGCAGCCTGCATCCACGCCGCATATTGTCACTAAACAATCTGAATATTCCGCCTTGCCTTGCATGCAAAGATGAAGTGAATTTTCCACGAGGTCCCTGCGTTGAAACTGAATCACGGAAATGACAGGCAGAGATTGAATGATCCGGGCAACTCCTTGGTGAAATGCCGGCAATTACTATGAATCAATTACATGTTTTCTATTTCCTTGCTTCCTGAAAGCCCTCACTGCCTTTGTCCCTCAGTCCCTCAGTCCCTACAATCAAGCAAGCATGTCCTCCCTCTCCTCTGAATGCGTCATCCTACGCACCTGGCCGGTTCAGGAGGCTGACCTCATTGTCAGTTTTTTCACGCGCGATTTTGGCAAGGTCAGGGGCGTGGCCAAGGCCGCACTCAAAAGCCGCAAGCGGTTTGGCGGCGCACTCGAGCCCATGACCCTCGCCCGTGCCTGGTTTGTCGAGCGCCCCCGTCAGGAACTCGTCCGCCTCGACCAGCTTGAAATCCTCCGCTCGCCACTCGCCGAACCCATCAACTACCTCCGCGCCGCCGTGTTGAGCTTCTATGCCGAAACCATCGAAGAAATCCTCCCCGAGCGCGACCCGCAAGACGCCGTCTTTCGCCTCACCAATTCTGTTTTAGAAGTAACAAGCACGGAGTGCTGGCTTCCACTCACTTATTTCTCGCTCTGGATGACGCGCCTGATGGGCTGGCTCCCCGAGCTTACCCGCTGCACCCTCTGCGCCGAGCCGCTCTCGCCCACCGACCCCGGCAACTTCCACGCCTTCGCCGACGGCCTCTTTTGCCGCACTCATTCCGGCCTCGGCCATCGTACCCTCTCTGCGGATTCCTGGCAGCTTGCCCAGCGCATCCTCCGCCAGCCCATCAACTCGCTTGCCGCTGAGGATTTCCCCCGCCGCCGCGCCGCCGACCTGCGCCTTTTCGCCCTGCAGGCCCTCGAGCGCCACCTCGAAAAACGCCTTCGCTCCGCCGAGGCCATCAACCGCTTGAACAGCGGAGTTGCGGCGATTCACACAGATGCCTGTTAAAATCGAACAAAAGCCCAACCCAAGAGAGTCTTGCCCGTGCCCTCACAAATCAAATCCACCACACCGCTGACCTTTCAGGAGCTTTTGTTCCGTTTGCAGGGATTCTGGGCCGAGCGTGGTTGCGTCCTCCAACAGCCATTTGACGTTGAAGTCGGCGCAGGCACCATGGCCCCGGAAACATTTCTCCGCGTCCTCGGCCCCCGCCCTTACAAAGTTGGCTACGCGCAACCCTCGCGGCGCCCCGCCGATGGCCGCTATGGTGAGAACCCCAACCGCCTCTACAAGCACACCCAATTCCAGCTCATCCTCAAGCCCCCTCCGGTCAACGTGCAGGAGCTCTACTTGCAATCGCTCGAAGCCATCGGCATCGACCTCAAGCGACACGACCTCAAATTTGAAGAGGACAACTGGGAGTGGCCCGCCGGTGGCGCGTGGGGCGTCGGCTGGCAGGTGATGCTCGACGGCCTTGAAATCACCCAGTTCACCTACTTCCAACAATGCGGCGGCCTCGACCTCGACCCCATCTGCGCCGAGCTTACCTATGGGCTCGAACGCATCGCCGCGTTTTTGCAGGATGTGGATTCGATCTACGACATTGTGTGGGCGCGTGACCCCGAGACCGGCGCGACGGTGACCTACGGCCAGGTGCGGCTTGAGGAAGAGTTGCAGCTCTCCGTGTACAACTTTGAGTACGCCGAGATCGACAAGCTCTGGGAGCACTTCCGCCTTTACGAAGCCGAAGCCACTGCCCGCCTCGACGAGGCCAAAAAACTCTTCGCCGACGAGAAGGCCCCGGCCACGGAGAAGCACCGCTTCCCGCTCCTCGCCGTTTACGAACTTGCCCTCAAGTGTTCCAACCTTTTCAACCTGCTTGACGCGCGCGGCGCGGTCAGCGTCACTGAGCGCGTCGGCGTGATTGGCCGCATCCGCAACCTCGTCGTCGGCGTGGCCAAGGCCTACGCAGCGCAGCAGTCGGTGGAAGTGTAGCGACATGTTTTGAAAGGGCACGACTTCAGCCGTGCCGCACAAGAGCAACCAGGATCTTTCCGGGGGCTTCAGCCCCTGAGGGAATTGCAAAAAATGCCAGACTTTTTACTTGAAATAGGCCTCGAAGAGATTCCCGCCCGCATGATTGAAAGCGCCGAGGCCGAGCTCGGGCGCCGTGTCCACGAGCTCCTCACCCGCGAGCGCCTCATTGCTACGTCGGCAAAGCTCACCACCTTCTCCACCCCGCGCCGCATTGCCGTGCGCATCGAGGGTGTTGCCGCCGCACAGGCAGATACAAAAGAGCAACTCGTCGGCCCTTCCTGGAAAGTGGCATTCAAGGACGACAAGCCCACGCCCGCCGCCGACGCATTCGCCAAAAAAGCTGGTGTCGCCGTCACCGCACTCGAAAAAATCACCAACCCCAAGGGCGAGTACGTCGGCGCCACTGTCGAGCGCAAAGGCAAAAGCGCCACGGAAATCCTCGCAGCCGAGCTGCCCAGGGAAATCCTTGCCATCTACTGGGCCAAGAACATGTACTGGCGCGCAGAAAAGCCCGAGCGCTTCGTCCGCCCGCTGCGCTGGGTTGTCGCGCTCCTTGATGCCGCGGTGCTTCCTGTTGAAATCGCCGGTATCAAGGCCGACAATCTCTCGCGCGGCCATCGCATCCTCCACGACGAATCACCGGTCAAACCCACGCCGGTCGTCATCAAAACTCCCGCGGAGTATGAATCCGCACTCCGCAAGGCATTTGTCTTGGTCAGTGTTGCCGAGCGCCGCGAAAGCATCCGCAAGGCCCTCGACAAGGCCACCCGCGCCATCCCCGGCGCGCGCTGGAGGGAAGACGAGCCGCTTGTTGAGACTGTCGTCCATCTCACCGAATGGCCCACCGTCATCCTCGGCAACTTTGAGCCCGAGTATCTCGCGCTGCCCGAGGAGGTCCTCGTCACCGTCATGCGCGACCATCAGAAATACTTCGCCATCGAGTCGAACACAGGAAAACTCGCGCCGCACTTCCTTGCCGTACTCAACACCGAGGTCGATGCAGAGGGAGCCGAAATCATCCGCCATGGCAACGCCCGCGTTCTCCGCGCGCGTTTCAAAGACGCGCAGTTTTTCTGGGAGACGGATCAGAAAACTCCGCTCACTGCGCGCCTTGAAATGCTCAACTCGGTCACATTCCAAAAAGAACTCGGCAGCTATTACTGGAAGACCGAAGAAAATCTCAAGATTGTCAAATCCATCGCCGCGGCTGCAAAAGCAGGCGGCGCAAAATTCGACGAGGCCGCACTGATCAAAGCCACCGAGCTCGCAAAGGCTGACCTCACCGCCGAACTCGTCAAGGAATTCACTGAGCTGCAAGGCATCATCGGCGGACTCTACGCCCGCGCCCAGAGCCTCGGCGAAGCCGTCGCCGCCGCAATCTACTCGCAGTACATGCCGGCTTCTGCTGAAGACGCGATTCCGGCTACTGTCGAAGGCCAGCTACTCGGGCTTGCCGACCGCATCCAGACCATCACCGCGATGTTCTCCATCGGCATGGCTCCCACCGGCTCCAAGGATCCCTTCGCATTGCGTCGCGCTGCGAACTCGATTGTAAAAATTTTGGCCGAGTCGAGCCTGCCCTTGACACTCGCTGGCGTTCAGCAATCCGCGGGCAAATCAACCGAAGTCGCCGCCTTCTTCGCCGAGCGCATCAGCTTCTACCTGAAAGACCTTCGCGGTTTCGCCTACGACGTCGTCAACGCCGTGCTCACCGCAGGCCACGACGACATCCGCGACGCAATCGCACGCGCCGAGGCCCTCACCTCAGTCCGTGGCTCCGAAGACTTCCTCGCCATCTCCGCCGCCTTCAAGCGCATCAAGAACATCCTCCGCCAGGCTGCTGAAAAGAAAGAATCAATCCCCGCCGCTGCTCCCGCCGCATCCGCGCTTGTCGAGGCTGAGGAAAAATCCCTCCTCGCTGCCTTCACCGCACTTGCGCCGAGGGTTGAGGCGTTGCAGCGGGAACGCAATTATGCCGATGCGTTGGAGGCCATCGCCACACTCCGCCCCGACGTCGATGCATTTTTTGACAAGGTAATGGTCATGGCCGAC
>JAJXXN010000154.1 GCA_021781075.1 Acidobacteriota bacterium
TCCATCCGGCGCAACCGCAAGCTCGTTGATCTCAAGCGGCGAGCTGCTGATCACCGTCGCCAGCTTCGGCAGCTCCGTCGAACTTTCATCCTTTGCTTTCTTCTTCGACTTCTTGTCCTTCTTCCCCGCCTCGCCGGCATGTTCCGGCAAAGGATTCGCCAGGGCCGCATCGAGCGATGGCCGCAGCTCCTGCCGAAGAAGAAGATCGCCGCGGTGCTGCTCACGCCAGCGTACCACGTCCTTCCACTCCTCCTGCTGCGCGGTTTTTTCGTCGCTCGTCAGCGGTTTCTCCACGGAGTAATAAATCGCACTGCTGTCCGGCGACCAGGCGAAGGCGTGGATATCAAGCTCCTCGTTGAATAGCGGCAGCGCCTCGCCCCCCGAGGCGGAGATGATCCAAATGCGCGAGGATGGATCGGCGGCAGCCTCGGTGTCCGTGGCATCGTCCGACTGCGGCGACAAGGCGCGCGATGTCAAAAAGGCGATCCACTTCCCGTCCGGGCTCCACTCCACGCTCGTCTCATCCCCCGCGTGCGTCAGCGGGCGCAACCCGGCTGCCGCTGTCCATATCCACAGGTCCTCGCGGTACTGGCTTGCCTTCCAGTCCGGCGCCTCCGTCTCAAAGACCGCGGCGGTGCCATCCGGCGACAGCCGAAGCGAGGTGATCGAGGTGGTGTTCAAAAACTCATCCAGTGTGATGGGCTGTTTTGCATCCTGCGCAGCCGGCGCGGAGGCCCACAGCGCCAGGCCAAGGATTGGGACAAAAAGATTGCGCACAGAGTTTCTCCTGAATAAAAACATTGTATTTTGGCCGCGCAACAGATGAAAGCAAAAACGCCGGCGGAGAAACCCCGCCGGCGCCCTTGCCAAGGTTATGTTGTCCGGCTTAGAACTCGGCGCGCAATCCGAACTCCATGCGCCGGTAGCCATAGGTTGCCAGCATGTAGCTGTATGTGCCCAGTGTGCCGCTGGTCAGGCCGGTATTCAGGCTGGCCGGGCTCACGTCAAAGCGGGGTGTGTTGCTCAGGTTGTAGACCTCGGCGGTGAATTTCAACTTCGCCTTGTCGAAGATGTTCCAGGTTTTCGTCAGCGAGTTGTCAATCTCAAAATAACCATCGCCGCGGAATGAGTTGCGCTGCCCCTCCTCACCGGGATAAGGGTTGCGGAACGGGGTGCCGTTGGCCACGCCATTGTTGATGATGGTCGCCTGGGCTGTGGTGAATATCATCGGCAAACCCGCATTGGCCTTGTTCTTGTAGAAGCGCACCGGTGCCGTCTGCACTCCGAAGCCCTCCAACTGCCAGTCTGTCGCCCACCCGGCCTGGAAGAAGGAATAAGGCAGGCCTGTCGTCCAACGATAGATTCCCGACCATTGCCACCCACCGATCACCGCATTCAGGACACGATCGGAATTGGCGAGCACCGCCTTGCCGCGGCCAACCGGCAGTTCATAGACCCAGTCAAAGGTGATGATGTGTTTGGTGTCGAAATCCGAAACCGCCTTGTTCAGCTTCGGATTCCAGCTGTTCTGAATGGCCGAACTGGTGAAGCCATTGTCGCCGTTGCTGCCCAGTTCGTTGGCGCGCTCCGTGCCGGAGTTCATGTCAATCGACTTCGAGTAGGTCCAATTGAAATCGAAGGTAAAGCCATGCGAGGATGGGTGACGGAGGATTAAATTGAGCGCGTTGTAAGAGCTCGTGCCAATTGTCGTCCACGCGTAGAGCGAAGAGAACTGGTTTTGCCAAAACTTCGAGGGTGGCGCGCCGGACCCTGAATTTGGGCTGCCAGGGTAGTATCCGGAGAAATCAAGGTCATAGAGGGCGAAGGTTTCGCCGGCCGTGTCGCGGTTGGTGGCCCATTCATTGTTGTAAATCGCCTGGGTTGCGGACTCACCCGCGTAATCATATCCCTGCATAAATGGGAAAACATCCTCAAAGTACTGGATGGGGGCAACCGTCGGCACGTTGCAATTATTGGAGGCGGCGTTGTACGGGTTGCAGGAGCCGTTCGCGTCCACAATCTGTGAGAGTTTCCGCGCCGCGGAGAAGTAATCACCACCGCCGTTTGCATCCACAAAATCCACGGGCTCGGCCATGTCAAGCTGCTCCAGCAAATGGCGGCCCAGCCTGCCCACATAATCCGCCTCCACGGTGAATCCCGCCGGAAGCTCCCTTTGCGTCGAGAGATTGAAGGAGTACGAGTACGGCGTCTTCAAATGGTTGTCGAGTCCCCAGGCAATGGAAAAACCATCCGCCGGGCTGGAAGGCGGAGTGTAGGGGAAGCTCTGTGTTGCACCGCTCGAAGGCATCGGGTATGCGGGCAGGTTATGCGGCCCGGTGAAACGCGGTGAGTTTTCAAAACCGTAGGCGCCGGCCGCGTTGCTGATCGCGGAGCTCAGACCAAACGATCCTTCCTGGTCGAAGGAGTTGATCAGGCCCTCGCCGTAATGGTCAAAATACATGCCGAAACCCGCGCGAATTGTTGTCTTGGTATCCGGCGCGTAAACAATGCCCAGGCGCGGCGCGATATTCAACTTCTGCATGGGGAAGAAAGGCGGTGCATGGTTGGCCTTGCCCGATGGCGCGAACGAGAGCAGCGGCTCATAAATCTGCCCCTGCTGCGCCTCCGACTCGCGCTTCTTGTACCACGCGTCGGTGTCGATGGTGGGCGAAACCTGCTGCCCGTTCATTTCATACGGGGTTTGCAAAAGCGTGTGCCGCAGGCCGAAGGTCACGGTCAAATTCGGCCGTATGCGCCAGGAATCCTGACCGAAATATTCAAACTCATTGGAGCGGAAGTTGCGCTGCACAAAGGCGCCGTCCGCCAGCGCCGTACCGGAGGTCGGGCTGCTGACCGCGTAATTGTATATGTTGGTCAACTGGGACACCTCGCCCACCAACGTTGCGTAGGCGATTTCATACGAGTTCAAAAATCCCGAACTCAGCGCCGGCAGCCCGATCTGGTCAGGCGTGGGAAGTGTGTTGATATTCGGCCAGTACGGGTTGGTGCTGGCGCCATTGAAGCTGTTGGCATCCGTGCCATGCTCGTTGGTTATCATGCGCCAGTTGCCGCCGAAGGAAAATGTGTGCTCTTTGTGCGTCCAGTTCATCGTGTCCACTATGTTGTGCACCGGCACATGCTGGATGGTGTTGCGCGTCTGCGCCGTCGGCTGCGTCAGGAAGCGCACAAATACATAATCACCCTGCCCGATTCCGCCGATCTGATAGCCCTGGCGGATGAACCCATAGCGCACATCGTTGACGATGTTCGCCGTCGGGGTCCAAGTATGCCCAACCATGAATCCTTTGGTGTTGTCGTCGGTAAAGCTTGAGGGTAGTTGCCCGGGCAGATTTTCCGCGCCGGCATTGGTGTCCTTTTGCAAATTGCCGCGCGCAAAAAGTCTATTTGCGTTGTTCATCGCGTAATCAATCTTCAGGATGCTTGTATTTTGAGTAAATGGCGCGGGCGAGGTGAAGAAGTATGAGCCATTATTCAATCCATCGCCTGTTGCCGAGCCAGTAGCCACTGGGGCATTGGCATAATAGGCCAGTATGTTGGGGTCCACACCCGCCCCCCAGGGGCAGACCGTGGCTCCATTGAAATAGTTCGCTGGGGATGCGCAACCGGCGTCGAGCGATGCCATTTGGGTTGTGGTGATCGTGTCATTGTTTCCATTCACATCGGTGTATTGCAGGTTCCCCTGCATGAACGACTGCGTCGGCAGGGTTGTTGAAACCACCGAGTCAATGGCACGCCGCAGGCCTTCATAGTTGAAAAAGAAGAAAAGCTTATCCTTCTTCACCGGCCCACCCAGGCTGCCGCCAAAAACATTCTGCACGTACTTCTGCGGAACATTGGGCTGGCCGCTGTTGTACTGCTGATTCTTGTGAAAGTAGTCGTTGGCCACTGTATTGGTGGGACGGTAGTACTCATACAGCGCGCCTTTGTATTGGTTGGTTCCCGACTTGGTCACCAGGCTGACCTGCGCGCCGGAGCTTCTGCCCGCCTCGGCCGTGCCATTCGAGGTTGTCACGCGGAACTCTTCCGTCGAATCCAGCGTGGAGCGCAAAACGCCCGACAAGGCCGTGCCATTCAACTGGTCGTTGTCATCGATTCCATCAAGCATCACATTGGCCTGGTCGGAGCGTCCGCCGGCAACCGCGCCCTGGCGGCTGTCCGCGCCGGAGGTGGCCGCGCCAAAATACAGCACGCCCGGCTGCAGGCTCAGCAGGCTGGCAGGGTCGCGCCCTTCCATCGGCAACGCCTGAATCGTCACATTGTTCACCGAGTTGCCCAGCGAGGCATCGGTAAAGTTCAGCGTCTGCGCCGTCGCGCTAACGTCCACCGTAACCGACTCGGCCTTGATGCTCATCGTGAAATCAATCGTCGCGGGCTGGTTGACCAGCAACTGCGCCGTGCGCTTCTGCTCCGCAAAACCACTCGAGTCTATTGTGATCAAATACGTCGCCGGCGTCACAACCGGGAAAATATAGTAGCCGGATCCGTTCGAGATGGAGTGATAGGTTTCACCCGTGGCGTTGTCGGTGAGCGTGATGCTCGCCCCGGGAATCATCGACCCTTTCGGGTCTTTGACTACGCCGCGCAACGACGTGGTGGACTGCGCGAGCAGGGCGGATGAGAATGCGGCTAGCAGGAATACGACGGTTATCAGCACTGGTGAGCGTTTCACGATTTCCTCCAAAGTGGCTTGCTGGGTTGGCTCTTTGTCCAGGAATGTGTTTGTTTGGCAAATGGGTCTCAGAAGGAGCCATGACTGCGAATTTGCCAAAAAACTTCCTTTTTACAACTTCGACTTAGTGGACTGCGCAATCAAAAAAAGTATTGCGCTGCCGTTTGAGCGTACTCACGGGATTTAAATGAACTTAATATCGCGTGCCGTAAAAAATCAATAGAAAAATCATCGATGGGCCAGGATAAATTCCACAGCTCCGAACGGGGCGAGCTTGGGCAAACCATTGCCCCTGTTGACAATGCGCCCCCAACACTGCTTCCATCCCCCATTCCAGCCGGAGGTTAAACCGGGGGAGCGCGCGCATCTAACCGTTACATCCCTGGCTTTTCCGGCGTCCGTCAACACCGCATCGGTCTTGCCGCGGCCACTTTCCGCATCAATGGGTTCACCCGCATCCATACAATCGGCGATCAAAATTGACCCGTCTGTCAACCGCACGGCAGGATACTCGTCCAACCACATTGGGACTTTTCATCCTCAATTCATCAGTAATAGGAAGAATCCCCCACAGCGCTGTGCGCCGATCAAGACGTACAATGGTTCCGCAATTTCACACCCTGGAGAACATCATGCCCAAGCTTTCCGGTTTCAGCCGCACTTTGCCATTCATCGCCCTTTGCCTCTTTCTTGCCCAGGGCCTGGCAGCCGTTGCCCAATCACCCTACCACATCCTTGACCGCTGGAAACTCGGCGGCGACGGTGGCTGGGACTACATGCTCGTCGATTCCGCCGCGCACAGGCTCTACATCACCCATGGCAACCGCGTTGAAGCCGTTGACACCACCACCGGCAAGCCGGCCGGCGCCATCACCGGCCTCCATGGTTTCTCGCACGGCATCGCCCTCGACACGGACGGCAAAACCGGCTATATCTCCGATGGCGGCGGCAACGCGGTCGTCGTCTTTGACCGCTCCAACTTCTCCACGCTCGCCACCATTGCCGTCGGCACCAATCCCGATGCCATCCTCTTTGATCCCTCCACCAACACCGTCTGGACCTTCAACGGCAGAAGCCACGACATCAGTGTCGTGGATGCCGCCGCGCGCAAGGTCGTCGCCACCATCCCCGTGCCCGGCAAGCCGGAGTTTGCCGCCACCGACGGCAAGGGCAACATCTACGACAACATCGAGGACAAAAACGAGATCATCCGCCTCGATGCAGGCGCGCGCAAAATCACCGCCGAGTGGCCGCTCGCGGGCTGTGAATCACCAAGCGGCCTAGCCTTTGACACAGCCTCCTCGCACCTCTTCGCCGTCTGCGACGCCAAGGTGATGGCGATTGTGAACGCCACAAGTGGCAAGGAAGCCGGCAAGGCCGCCATCTGCGACGGCCCCGATGCCGCCGGATGGGACCCCAACCACAAGCTGGCCTTCGCCTCCTGCGGCGATGGCAACCTGGCCGTAGTCAAGGCCAGCGGCTCCAAGTTTGAAACCGTCGAGATGCTGCCCACCGAGCGCGGCGCCCGCACCATGGCCTACGACCCGGCAACCGACCGCATTTACACCGTCACCGCGGAGTTCGGCCCGCGCCCCGCACCCACTGCCGATAACCCGCACCCGCGCCCGGCAATCGTTCCAAATTCCTTCACCGTGATTGTGATGGGACGATAGGCTTTCACGCAGCAAAAAAGAAGCGGGCAGGAATCAATCCTGCCCGCTTCGCCTTGGAATTTTCTTTGAGATGAAAGCGCAAGCGCATTTCAACAATCATGGGCGAGAATTACTCGCCGTGCCGCTGCCCAGGTCAGCGGGCTAATGTTGGTGGAGGCGGCGGGAGTTGAACCCGCGTCCGAAACCGCAGTCAGCCTAGAGAATCCATGCTCAGTCCAGTTCCGTTGGGGTTCACTTACCGCGCTCAGAACGGACAAGATGCGCGGCTCGCTAGTCCGATGATCTCATCCACGCAACACGGACCGAGCTGCGCAAACCAGCCTGCTGAATGACGATTCTTCGCAACCCACAGGCAAAATCGCGAGAATCGGCTGCTTAGTTAATTAAGCAGCAAGTGCCAGATTGTTGTTGGCAATTGTTGTTTTGCGAGCGATTACGGGTGCCCACACCCCGGCATGCCTCCGTGCCGCAAACGATCCCGTCGAAACCGTGACGCCCCCATTTTGGCGCCGCCGGGCCCGGAAAGGGCCTTGCTGGCTAATATCATTGTACGCCAACTTCAATTGCATGGCGTTGCGCCCCGCCT
Organism: Acidobacteriota bacterium; assembly: GCA_021781075.1. Lineage (GTDB taxonomy): Bacteria > Acidobacteriota > Terriglobia > Terriglobales > Acidobacteriaceae > CAIMNN01. Next base: position 6,950 of record JAJXXN010000154.1, read on the forward strand.
GTTCGCGGCTGAAACACCCCTCCAGAAAAAAAAAAGGCGGCACGAACTGTGAAGCTCGTTCCGGGAGGCCAGTGACGCAACTTACTTCCCGATTGAGAAGGCCCCCAAGGCCGACTCTCTCTGGAAGTAAGTTG
>JAJXXN010000050.1 GCA_021781075.1 Acidobacteriota bacterium
CGGCTGTGGCGCAACTGCGCGTCGGCCGTTTTGTCATCGTGGGCCATTGCATCGAGTCCGCGGGTCTGGTGGAAGCTCACGGTCATGCCCATTCGGCGCCCCAGCGCGTCGCGCATCAGGCGGGTTTGCGCCATGACGGCGACGTCCTTCTGGGTTTCATGGCACAGATGAACCACCCCGCCATGGCCAGAATCGAGGTCGGAGTTAGCCCCGGTCGGATGCATGAGCCCCTGCAAGGCCTGCGGCAGTTCCCTGCCCACCAGTTGCACCGCGGCATAGCCGGTCAAGGCAGCGGCCTCGCGGTTCCAAAGCACAACCCGCTGGTCTTGGTCGAAGAGGGCGAAGCCCTCTGAGAGCGTATCAAGCGCCGCTTCATACAGTTCACATCGCTCCGCCTGGTCCATGGCCCAACCCCACTCCCCACATCGGCGTCGCAGGGAGTAACATTAGTGAAAGGAAGAGGCAGCGCGCGCTGCTAACGTTTTTTTTTCCCCAGAGTCAATGAATTCAAGCTGTCCCCGGTTTTAATTTGTTTCGGCAAGTTGGCAATGGGCTGGCGCAAGTAGCGCAATAGTGGCGTTTGTTCATCACTGCAGGACAACTTGTTGCAATAAGATGGGTCTGAACCTGTACCGCATTTGCACACCATGGCAAGTGCTCCTCCGAACGTGCCGATAGAGCCGTGGAGGACAATCAATCACTTTCGCCCTGGCGAAGTGAGGGAATCCCTTGAGCGCCGCCCGTGAAGTTGGGCGCTCTGCGAGGCGTGATGAAATGAAAAAAATTATTCTGGCTGACTCCCAAGCCATCTTCCGCGCCGGAACCGCAAAAATCCTGGCCAGCGACGACGACTTTCGCATCATCGCCCAATGCTCCGACCTGGAGCGCATGCACCACGCGGTGAACACCTTTTCCGGCGCAATCCTGCTTTTTGCCTCCTCGCTCAAACCCGACTTCGTGCGCCTCAAAATGCAATTGGAGTCTGCCAAGAGCCATGGTGTGGTGATCGCCGAGAGTGACGAGCCGGCAAACCAGTACATACAGACCGGTTATCGCGGCGTGATATATCGCAGCGTGAGCGCGGCCGGCCTGGTTGAGTGCCTGCGCAGGGTTGGCGCAGGCGAGGTGTGGCTGCCGCCACAGCTTGTGCAGACCGTGGCCACCGAGGAAGATTGGGTGGGGCAGCGGGTGCGCGAACGGCTCACGCCCAAAGAGATGAAGATTGTGGCGCTGATTGTGCAGGGATGCAAGAACAAGGAGATCTCCGTCCGCCTGAAGACCACCGAACAGGTAATCAAGAATTATCTGCGTTCGATTTATGACAAGACCGGCGTCAGCGACCGCCTGGAGCTGGCGCTCTTCATCATCCATCACCGCGTTCTTGCCCAGGCCGCGGCGGAAGTCGGCAGCCGCATTGAGGCCGAGGAGCTTTCGGCCGCATCCGCCGCCAGCGAAGTCGCTTAGAAATCGCTCAATCAACCAGAAAGCCCCTCCTTCGCGGAGGGGCTTTTGTTTGCGGTGCGCTGGCCGAAGGAGTGGGACGGGGATTAGGGCTTCTCCGCCACGCTCTTGGCCTGCGTGAAGAGGTAAAGGTAATCGGGACCGCCGGCCTTGGAATCGGTTCCGCTCATGTTGAAGCCGCCAAAGGGATGCGCGCCGACCATGGCGCCGGTGCATTTGCGGTTAAGGTAGAGGTTTCCGACGTGGAACTCGCGCCGCGCGAGCTCGAGCTTGGCGCGGTCACTGGAGTAGATGGCGCCGGTCAGGCCGTACTCGGTGTTGTTGGCTATCTGCATGCCCTCCTCAAAGTCTTTCGCCTTGATGATGGCGAGGATGGGCCCGAAGATTTCCTCCTGCGCAAGGATGCCCTGCGGGGGAATATCGGCGAAGACGGTGGGGGCGAGGAAGTGCCCGCCCTCGCTCTCGACCTTTGCGCCGCCCGCAACCAACCGGCCTTCCTTTTTTCCCTTCTCGACGTAATCGAGCATGGAGTCGAGCGCCGCCTGGTTCACTACCGGGCCCATGTTGGGGTTCTTGGCGGGGTCGCCGACGGTCAGTTTTGCAACCTTCTCGCGGACGCGCTCGACGAACACATCGTAGATGGGGGCCTCAATGATGGCGCGCGAGCAGGCCGAGCATTTCTGCCCGCTGAAGCCGAAGGCTGAGGCCACGACGCCATCGACAGCCGCGTCGAGGTTGGCGTCGGCGCAAACCAGTATCGAATCCTTGCCGCCCATTTCCAGGATGGTGCGCTTGATCCAGATCTGTCCGGGCTTGTGCTTCGCGGCGCGCTCATGAATGTCAAGCCCCACGGCCTTGGAGCCGGTGAAGGCGATGAAGCGCGTCTTCGCATGCTCCACAATCGCGTTGCCAAAGGTTGCGCCGGAGCCGGGGCAGAAGTTGACCACGCCGTCGGGCATGCCCGCCTCCTCCAGCACCTCGACAAATTTCGCGGCGATGGTGGGGGCATCGCTCGAGGGCTTGAGCACGACCGTGTTGCCGCAGACGATGGAGGCCGCGGTCATGCCGGCCATGATGGCGAAGGGAAAATTCCACGGCGGAATCACCGCGCCCACGCCCAGCGGAATATAAAGCAGCTCGTTCTTTTCGCCGGGGTATTGGATCGGCGTGGTGGCCTTGCTGAGCCGCAGCGCCTCGCGCGCGTAAAACTCGAGGAAGTCGATGGTCTCGCCGGTGTCGGCGTCGGCCTCGGCCCAGTTCTTGCCCACCTCGAAGACCATCCACGCGCTGAACTCATGCTTGCGCTCGCGGATGATGGCCGCGGCGTTGAAGAGCAGGCTGGCGCGCTCTTCGACCGAAGTGCGCGACCAGGTCTCGTAGGCCGCCAACGCGGCCTGCATGGCCGGTTCGGCGTGCTCAAGGCCGGCCTTCTGGTGGATGCCGACCGTCTCGGCCGGGCGCGCCGGGTTGTGCGATTTGATTTTGCCATCGGTCTTGATGCGGCGGCCGCCGATGATGAGGTCGTACTCGCGGCCCAGCTCGCTCTTGACCTTGGCGAGGGCCATCTCCATCAGGCGCGCATTTTCAGGCGCTTTGTAATCGGTAAACGGTTCGTTCTGGAATGTGCCCTCGGGCTTGCGGATGCGGATGGAGGAATGTTGTGTAGTAGTCATGGCATTGGACAGTGTAGTCTTTCAGCGCAAAAGCGCGCAAGGACGGCAGGCAATCAGGATACAGGCAATCATTTGTTTTGCAATACAGCGGGGCAAGTTAATGATCATAAGAAATACTTCATGGGTTGCCATCAGTCATGCGGGTGCTCGGCAAGCATGTATCAGTGCCCATAAAGAAACATATCCCCGCAATCCAAACAGCAATATCCGGTTCATAAAAAACCCAGGTGCATCTCATGCGACGCACCTGGGTTTGTTGGATTTGCAATGCCGGCTGATTGCTACTGCTTCCCTTCAATCTCATCCGCGAGCTTGTCGGCGTGGTAGATTTTTCTCAGCGCCTCCATCATGCCCGCCGAATGGACTGCGACGGCGCGGTTTTTTGTGCCGTCGTAGACGAAATCACCGGCCAGCGACTCGATGTTGCCGTCGAAGATCAGGCCCACCAATTCGCCGTTCTGGTTGACGACCGGCGAACCGGAGTTGCCGCCGATGATGTCGTTGGTTGAAACAAAGTTGAGTGGAGTTGAAAGATCAAGCGATGTCCGCGCCGCCTGCTGTTTTTCCGTCAGCTTGAAGGGGAAGCGATTGCCGAAGCTGGCCGCGTGGTCATAGAGGCCATAGAAGGTGGTGAATGGCGGGGCGATGGTCCCGTTGTAGGGGTAGCCGACCTGCAGCGGTTCCTTGTCGCGGCCGTTGAAGTACTCCATGCCGCCCACCGTGCCGTAGCTGAGGCGCAGCGTGAAGGTGGCATCGGGGTAGGCATCGTGGCCATAGGCGAGGAAGCGCGCCTTGCCGAGTTTTTCGCCAGCCGGGGTAAGTACCGCGCCCACGGTGTCGTTCATCTTTTTTGTTGTCTCGCGGACGACCGGGTCGAGGCGGCGCGCGGCCACAATCATCGGGTCGGTGGAAGAGGCAATCGCTGCCTCGCCGCCATCCATCAGTGATTTGCGAAAGGCCGGGTCGCCCATCTTTGTCCCGTCGACCAGCTTGTTCACCGCTGCCGGCACGTCGTCGCCGTCCAAGACCGCGGCCACATACTCGTCGCTTTTGCCGAGCTTTTCCACGGCGAGGTTGAGGGCTGTGGTCATGTAGAGTTTTTCAAGCGCGGGTGAAACCGGGGCGGGCGAGGCGAGCTGGAACTTCAAGCCCTCGAGGTTTGCGTCGTGGAATTGCGGCAGTCGCTCCGCGTCGGGCTTTTTGATTTCAGCCGCGTACTGCACGAGTGTGAGCGCAAGGCCCATCAAGCGGCTGTCGGTGCGTTCAAAGATGCGCGCCTTGACCATGGGGCGCAACGTTTCCTCGGCCTTGGCGATGGTATCCCACGCGTCGCCATACTCCTTTTGCCACTCTGGGTTGGCCGCAATGCGCGCCTTGAAGTCGTTCTCCTCGGCGGTTTTCTTTTCGATGATGGCCTTGTCGGCCAGGGCATCGCGGCGTCCGAGGTAAACCTTGAGGCTGTTTTGCAGGCCGAAGATGAGGGTGTTGACGAGCCGCGCCTGCTCCGGCCCCTGCTGGGCGAATTGTTGCGCGGCGTCGATGCGGCGCGAGAGGTACTCAATGACGTTGGGGGTGATCACGTCGCGCTGCACCATCAACTGGGCGAGCGTGTCCTCGCGCTCGGTGGCGCCCGGGTGGCCGGAGACAAAGACCAGCTCGCCCGGCGCGGCGCCCTTCGGGCTCCACTTCAAGTAGTTGGTGCTGTGGATGGGCTTGCCATTTTCATAGACGCGGAAAATGGCCATGTCGGTGTCAAAACGCGGGAAGGTGAAGTTGTCCGGGTCGCCACCGAAGAACGCCGCCTCTTCCTCTGGCGCAAAGACGATGCGCACGTCGGTATAGACCTTGTATTGATAGAGCCAGTATTCGCCGCCGCTGTAAAAGCTCACCACGTCGGAGCGGTAGCCGGTCTTGTCCTTGCTCTCCCTGGTGATTTTCGCAATCTCGGCATCGCGGGCCTTGAGCGCATCAGACGCGTTGTTGATGCCCTTGGCCGCGCCCTGCACGCGGTCGGTTACATTCTCCATGCCGACCAGCACGTTGATCTCGAGGTCGGGGGACTTCATCTCATCGGCCTCGGTGGCGGCGTAAAAACCGTTTTTGATGTAATCGTGCTCGGCGGTTGAGTTCTTCTGCAACTGGCCGCGTGCAACGTGGTGGTTGGTCAGCAGCAGCCCGTCGGGGCTGATGAACGAGGCCGAGCCGCCGTCATTGATGCGCACCGAGGAAAGACGCAGGTGGTCAAGCCACTCCTGCGTGGGCTTGAAGTGGTACTTCTTCATCAACTCTTTGAGCGGGACGTTGTCAAAGGTCCACATGCCCTCTTCGGCGCGCGCCGCGGCCCCCAGGGCCACCAGCACGGCCAGCACAAACACAACTACACTCCACAAGCTTTTACGCATAACTCTCCTTTTGGATGGGCCGCCTCCGGCGCAAAGAACAGGCGGAGCCGAGGCCCGGATAATGATACCGCACTCCGCGGCGCGTGCCTTGTGCCGGGTGGGCGCAGTGGACAGGTGGGCGGATGGGGCTACTTGAGTACGCCGGTCATGGATTTGAGCAGTGTGCCATCGGCATCGTCGCTCGATAGATCCCAGAACATGACGCCGCCGAGTTGGTTCTTCACGACGTAGTTGCTTTTGAATACAAGCGAGGTGGGGTCGTCAAAGGTCCAGAAATTGCCGGAGGTGGCGTCGTAGAGCCAGGGCTCCTGCGTGGTTGAGTCGCGGTAGAGGGTGTAGCCGGGGGAGTTGAGCAGGGATTCGGTCATGGTGTAGCCGCCGCTGGTTTGGCTTGCGGTACCGGGCTGGAAGAGGCCGTTGTCGGTGGCGGGGACGGCGGTCCACTCGTAATTGTAGAAAGGCATCCCCATGACAATTTTTGCGGCGGGGACGCCTTGCGCGAGGTAATGGTTGACGGGGAAGCTGGCGTTGTTGCCGGGGTCGGGGTCGAGGGTGGCTTGATAGAGCGGCGCGACGAAGCCGGTGGTGTTGCTCCAGGGGCCGTCGAAATCGTAGGCCATCAGGTTGTAAAAGCTGAGCGATGAGGTCATCGCTGGGAGGTCGTAATAATCCCAGCACCAGGAGCCGGCGCCGGCGGCGATGGTGAGCTGGTAGCCGGGCTGGATGGCATCGAGCTGTTTGCGGAACTCGGCCAGCATGGCGGCCATGTTGGATTCATCGTCCGCGCTCGATGGGCACTCCCAATCAACGTCGAAGCCGGTGAAGATGCCGGGCTGGGTGACGCCGGCGGCGAAGTTGCCCTTGATGTACATATTCACGCAACTTGCCACAAAGCTTTGCACGTTGGCCGGGCTTGCGGCGGCGCTGAAAAGAGCGGGGTTGAAAGCGCCTCCGCCGATCGAAAGCTCAATCTGAAGGCCCGGGTATTGCGCCTTGAGCTCCTGCAACTGATGAAAGTTGCCGGCAAAGGAACCGGCTGTATCAGCGACGCCATTGACCGCCTCATTGGCCGGGATGAGCGCCTGGTAGTCCGCGTTTGGGTCCGTCGAGGCGCACTGGTTGTTGACAATGCCGCCGAAGGCATAAATTATGTGCGACAACAACGGGGCTGAGCCGCTGGTGACCACGTTTTTTACGTTATAGGGTTGCGCGTTGTCGAGGCCCCACTGGGGGTAATAACCCACCACATAATAGTTGGCCGGTGGCGGAGTGCCGCCGCCACCGTTGCCGCCCGCCATGCCGGCACCACCGCATCCTGCCAAAACCAAAGTGAAAAAAAAGAACGGGAGGTAGAGTATTTTGCCCATCTGCCATCCTATCAATCAGTAAAATGCCTGCAGACGATAATTCTATTCAACCAGCCAGCCATGGCTGGAGATTATTTCAACCGCAACAATCCTTGGTAATGATGTCAATTTACCCAAGCCGAAGGAAGCGGCTACCTGGTTTTGAACTCGACGCGGTAGCT
>JAJXXN010000087.1 GCA_021781075.1 Acidobacteriota bacterium
ATGTGGCCGATTGGAACTACGGCAGTTGGCACACGCTGGCCATGAACCACCCGCTGACGCGCTTTGCGCCTTTCCTCGCCGGCTTCGCCGGAACCGGCACACAACCGCTCAGCGGCGACATCACCACGGTCAAGCAGGCGAATGGCAGCGTCGGCCCCTCGCAGCGATTCACCATGGACTGGGGCAACGTGGATGGCTCGACTGAAAATATTCCACTCGGTGAAAGCGGCAATCCATACAGCGACTATTTCAAAGACCAGTGGAGCGACTGGGCCAATGGCCGCACCTTCCCGCTCCCCTTCACCGAAGGTGCAATTCAACGGCAAGCCGCGCACACCTTGCGGCTTTTACCATAGGGGATGAATGGGGCGAAACGCATCCAAATTTTGGGCCGTGCGCCGGGGCGGCAATCCGGCAATTCTCGGCATGGCAGCCATTGTGCTGGCCTCGCTGCTCGTCTGGATCCCTTATCTTGTGCGCGGGTTTTCCTGCGGCCATGATTTTGATTTCCACTTTGAGTCCTGGTATGAGATAGCGCAGGGCTGGAAGCATGGCTTGGTTTATCCGCATTGGGCGCAGTCGCCGAACTGGGGCGCGGGCGAGCCTCGTTTTATTTTTTATCCCCCGCTGACGTGGATTCTGGGCGCCGTGCTGGGCCTCACGGTGGGTTGGTCGTTCGCCGCACCAGTCCTGCTCTGGCTGCTGCTCTGCGCAACCGGGCTCTCTGTACGCGCGCTGGCGCGGCTGTGGTTTGGCGAAATGACCGCGGCGCTCGCCGGCGCCCTTGCCGTCTTCTCCGGCTACACGCTCTTCACCGCGTTTGAGCGCGGCGCTTACAGCGAGCTGGCTTGTGGCGCGCTTCTGCCAATGTTGCTGCTTTACGCAATGCGCAATCAACAACCGCACTCGGCATCAACCTGGCGTCAGGCCCTCGACGGCTCCACGCTGCCATTGGCCATCATCCTCGCGCTGCTCTGGCTCACCAACGTCCCGGCAGCCATCATGGCCTGCTATCTGATGGTCTTTCTCGCCATCCTCACCGCATGGATTGAGCGCGCGGGTTGGCCGGTGGCGCGCGCGCTGGTTGCCGTGCCTCTCGGGCTGCTCGGCGCGGCAATCTCAATTGTGCCCGCGGTCCATGAGCAGCGCTGGATCCAGATCGCGGCGGCAACGGACTCGGGCATGCGCTTTCAGGACAGTTGGCTCTTCAGCCATCACCCCGCCGCCGACATGGCCATCCATGATTCCGTGCTGCAACTCGCCTCCTGGCTTGTGATCACGATGGTGGCCGCCACTGTGGCCGCATTTCTGATTGCGCGATTGAGAAAAACACTGGCCCTAATGCCGCGCGCGCCGCTTGCGCTGTTCATCGCGCTGCCCATCATTGTGCTGCTCATGCAGATCCCCTTCTCTTCATTTCTCTGGATCATCCTGCCAAAGTTTTACCTCCTGCAATTCCCCTGGCGGCTCCTGCTGCTGCTGGAGGCACCCTTGGCCCTCTTTTCCGCAGCGGCGTTGGCAGCCTGCACTTTGCGCGCCAGGGCTGTTTCCCTCTGCATCGCCGCTGCGGCCATGCTGCTCATCACACTGGCGTCGGGGCTGTTCTTTTATCAAAACTGCGACGTGGAGGACACCGCCACCTCCCAGGTTGCAAACATGCAATCAGGCGCAGGCGTCGAGGGCACTGACGAATACGCCGCACCCGGCGCAGACAACGATCTTGTCCCCACCGGCCTGCCCGATGCCTGCCTGCTTGAGGATGCGCAGTCGCCACTCGCCGAAAACAATGGCGACACAACGCCCGCGTGGGATCCCGGCGAAGAGCGTTGCGATGCTGTCTTTCACGCCGACCGGTGGCAGCCCGAAGCCAAATCCCTCACTGCGCCGACCGATGAGGACGGCTTCCTCGTCCTGCGATTGCGCGAGTACCCGGCGTGGAGGGTGACGGTGAACGGCGTGGTGCAGAAAAATCTCCCCCACCGCGAAGATGGCCTCATCACCATCCCGGTGCGCGAGGGCTCCAACAAAATTGAAGTGGACTGGACTACAACGCCGGACATATGGGCCGCGCGCGGCCTCTCGCTGCTCTCACTGCCGCTCTTCCTTCTGCTCTGGCGCAAAGAGCGCCGATGGAAGGGCCGGGCGAACACCGCTCAATTATCATGAAAAGTGATGCAAGCCGAGATTAAAACCATTCTGCACGAGGGCGTCTCCATCACTGATGCCGCGCTCGAAGCACTATTGCCACCCACCTCCACGGTGCCCGCCTCCATCCATGCGGCCATGCGCCACTCCACCTTCGCCGGCGGCAAACGCCTGCGCCCGGTGCTCGCCTACCAGGCCGCTGTTGCCGTCAGCGGCAATGTGCCTGAAGGCATTGCGCACCTCGGCGCCGCGCTGGAGATGCTGCACACCTACTCGCTCATCCACGATGACCTGCCCGCGCTCGACAATGACGACCTGCGCCGCGGCAAGCCCACCTGCCACGTGGTCTATGGAGAAGCCATCGCCATCCTCGCCGGCGATGCACTCCAGACCCGCGCCTTTGAGGTGCTGGCAAACCTCGCAACACCACCCGCGGCCACGGTGCAAATCCTCTCCCTCATCGCCAATGCCGTCGGAACCGTGGACGGCATGATTGGCGGCCAGGTGCTGGACATCGAGAGCGAACACGCCAAACCCACCGCGGAACTGGTCAACGCAATCCACCGCGCCAAGACCGGCGCGTTGATCCGCGTCAGCATCGTCACCGGCGGCCTCTATGCCGGCGCCCATGCCGAGGCATTGAGGCAGCTTGACACCTTTGGCCGCAAGGCTGGCTTGGCCTTCCAAATCATCGATGACATTCTCGACGTGACCGTGGACTCGGCATCGCTCGGAAAGACCGCCGGCAAGGACCTCGGTGCCGAAAAGGCAACCTGGCCGGCTGTTTTTGGCCTTGATGAAAGCAAACGCCAGGCGGCGCAGTTGATTGAAGAGGCATTTGCCGCGATTGAACCGCTGGGCGATAAGGCGGATGGACTCAAGTCTGTGGCGCATTATCTGGTCGAGCGCAAAAATTGACCGTCAATCCCCGGCCGTCTCCGCGGCCAGGTCTTCCAGCTTGATCGCGGTTGCGTCAATCAGCAGACGCTCGGCTAGCTCATAAAAACCCGCGTCCCAGCGCGCCTTGTCGTCCGCGTTCAACCCGGTGACGCTACGGTTCATGCCGCGATAGATCTCATACCAAATGTTCTGCGCCTCCCATTGGTGCTGCACAAAGGGCAGCTCGGCAAGCGTCTCAGCCAAAACCAGCGCATGCTCAAGGACATCCAGTGATCCCAAGCTCATTTGCAACAGTCGCATCGCCTGCGTCATCCGCTGGTCGGCAAGAAAGCCAAGCTGCGCTGAATCCATCTGAATGCCATCAGCCTCGGCGATGGACAAATACGACCGAAGCACGGCGGCATCAATTGGTTCGGCTTCAAGCGCCTTGCGCAGGCCTGCATTCACGGCAAACCCGGCGGCCAGCAGCAGGGCCGACGGCTTGGGCAGTCCGGTTTTTGCCAGGTAATGCATCAGGCTCGCATGTTCCTCGTAAATCGATGTCAGCGAGCTTTCAATATTCTTGAGCGTCGTGTTCAAAAGTAAATCGATAATCCGTCTTTGCTCATCGATGAACAACGAGGCCAGGGAGTAATCCACATGGCCAAAGAAACGGTCCAGGGCGCGGACAACCTCGGGAAAATCCGCCTGCGCAACACTCTCGGCCGCGTGCTTTGAAAATTCCGCGAATTGGGGTTTCTCTTGCGCTTCACAGGGCTGCAGCGCCGCGGTGATGTTCTGGTCCCCAAAATGCAACACCGCATAGTTGAAACACTGCTTCTCGCGGGTAATCAGCGATTCCACGTCGACGGTCCCCACGGCCAATTTGCCGCGGCCTGAGACGCTGAGGTCATGCTGGATGCGGCGCAATCGATAGCAGAACAGCTCCGTCTCATCGGCATAATTTGAAAAAACAGAGCTGATGGCATAATGCGCGCCGACCGGCTCAAGCCCGTGCGCCATGGCCTGTATGCCGCGGGAATAAATATCGGCCCCGGTGCCGGCGGAGGGTGTGTTGGACACCGCGCCTGCCAGCGTCGCAAGCAGCCTCTGTTCGCACTGCTCCGCGCGCCCGCCAAACAACTCTTTTGCCAGTTGCGCGGCCCGCGCTGCATAGGCGATCACCTGCACCGTCTCGATGCCCGCAATGTCATCAAAAAACCAGGCGCAGCTTGTGTACATGAGCAGCGCGTGGCGCTGCATTTCCATCAGCTTGAGCGCCTGCACCTGCTCGCTCCCGTTCAGCGGCCGCCCCAGGGCCGGGTTCTGCGCAGCCGTTAAAAATTCATCCACTGATTCCGGCGAGCGGTCAATGATTGCGCGGATGTATTGGTCGCGCGCCAACCAAGGGTCCTTGAACAGCACCCGCCCAAGCTCCTCGGTCAGGGGGGCGAGGCCATCACGCAACGCATCAAAGGCCTCGCGCAAGGGCGCGCGCCAAAGTTGATTGAAACCGGGTTTGCCGCCGTTGCACCCGCAATTCGCGCGCCAGCGCTCCACGCCATGCACGCAGCTCCACGAGCTGAGCTCAACGATGGCGGCCTCCTGCACCGGGGGAAATATCTCCAGAAACGCGCCATAATTCGCCAAGCTGACGTTCTTGTCCTTCTCGATCAATTGCAGCGCGTAGGCAAGCGCCATCTCGCCCAGTTTGTGATGGTGGCCATAGGATTCGCCATCCGTTGCCACATGCACAAGCTGCGGCGCGGCCGAATCGCGAAATCCCCCCTTGAGGCGCGCTACAAAGCTTTCACCCGAGTTGAGCAGCCCCTCGAAAGCCACGGCGCGCGAGGCGGGGCCATCATAAAAGAAAACGGCAATCGACCTGCCCTCGCTGAGTTGAACCGCATAAGGGCGCGTCGTGTCCACCGATGCCCCGGGCGTCTCGCTCCAGCCTGCGCCTTCCTTCAGCGCGCGGACGGCCTTGCACTGGTGCGGCGCGAGTACCGTGAATTTGATTCCTTCCGCGGCCAGCAGTTCGAGCGTCTCCATGTCCACCGCGGTCTCAGCCAGCCACATCCCCTCCGGCTTGATCCCATAGTGGCTCTCGTAATCGGCAATGCCCCAGCGTATTTGCGTGATCTTGTCACGGCGCGAGGCCAGTGGCATGATGACGTGGTTGTACACCTGCGCCATCGCCGAGCTGTGGCCGTTGTAGCGCCGACGGCTGCGCCGCTCCCCGTCCAGTATCGTGCGATAGGCCGCGGGCGCCTTCTCGCGCATCCAACCCAGCAGCGTGGGCCCGAAATTGAAACTGATGCGCGCATAGTTGTTCATGATGCGCATGATCTGGTTGCGGCTGTTGACAATGCGCGCCGCGCCGTTGGACGCGTAACATTCGGCTGTGATGCGCGCGTTCCAGTCGTGGTAGGGTGTCGCGCTCTCCTGCGTCTCAACCGCCTCCAGCCACGGGTTCTCGCGCGGAGGCTGATAAAAATGACCGTGAATGCATATGTAACGTTTGGCCGTTGCCATCTCTGCCGTTTGCGATTCCCTTCAGCTCAGAACCAGTTTACGCGAGGTAGCCGACAGGCGCTGAATCCGCGGCCCGGAATTGCGAACCCTCGTGCCCTATCGTGCTGAACGCCCGGTCGGCTCGCCCTGCTTGGCCAGGTCGCAGGCCCGCCACAGATACCAGCTCGCCACGGTTCGGTACGGCGCCCAGGCTTTTGCCCGGCGGTGCATTTGCGCGGGCTTGGGCAGGTCGGCCGCCTCAATCGCGCGTCTCTTCGACAAACGCTGGAACGTGAGCGCAAAACCCTTGCGCACCCCGTAATCCGTGACCGGAAAAACATCCGGCCGCCCGAGGCGAAAAATCAAAAGCATCTCCACCGTCCAGCGTCCAATGCCGCGCACGGCCGACAATCGCTCAATGATCGCTTCATCATTCATTCTTTGCAGCGCACGCCCCTCGGGAACCGTGCCATCCAGCACCCGGGACGCAAGGTCCTTCATCGCCAGCGTCTTGTTGCCGGAAACTCCAACCCCGCGCAGCAGTTCATCCGGGGTCGAGAGCAAGGCCTTGGGCGTTGGGTCGCCCGAGTAAAGCTCGCGAAAGCGTCGGTGGATTGTCGCCGCCGCCTTGCCGTGAAGCTGCTGGTAAAGGATGGACTCCAGCAGGGATTCAAAGACACCCAGGCGCTTGTCCAGCCTCAGCGTGAAGGGGCCGGCGCGTTCAATGAGCAGGGCGAGTTTCGCGTCGGCTTCGCTCAAATGCGCCAATGCCGCCTCCACATCAAAGGGAAGCCTGTTGCGGCCGTCGTGGATCATGCAATCAGTGTAATTCGCCCTGCTGTGGCAAACATTATTCGTGATGCAGCTCGGTCCCTTTGGTCTCATGGATCATCAGCAACCCCATGAAGGTGGCCACCGCCGATGCACTGAGATAGTAGCCGACAAAATGCAGCGAGTAGTGCGTGGCCAGCCAGGTGGCGGCATAGGGGGCGAGCGAAGCGCCGAGGATGCCCGCAAGGTTGAATGCCAGCGAACTGCCCGAGTAGCGCACCGCCGTGGGGAAGAGCTCGGAGACCACCGTGCCGAGCGGTCCATAGGTGAGGCCCATGAGCGACAGCCCAAGCGCCATCATCGCAAGCACCCCGGCCGTGCCCGCATTGAACAGCGGCGCCAGCACAAAGCCGTAAGCGAAGATTGCGCCGGTGATCCAAAGCATGGCGCGCTTGCGCCCGTGCTCCGCCAGCCACGCCGAAAGCGGAATGGTCAGCGCGAAAAAGAAAATGCAAAAAAGCTGCATCAGCAAGAATTCACCGCGCGGATAATGAAGCACAGTGGTTCCCCAACTCAAAGCAAACACCGTCATCAGATAGAACAGGACAAAAGTCGCGATGCAGAGCAGGATCCCCGCAACGAGCAGGCGAAAATGCGCCGTGAATACGCGAAGCAACGGGATGCGCACCGGCGCGCTTTTTTCGCGCGCCGACGATCGCC
>JAJXXN010000187.1 GCA_021781075.1 Acidobacteriota bacterium
TCTCGGTGGTGGTGGTCTATCTCATCCTGATGGCACAGTTCTCCTCCTTCGTTGACCCGTTCGTGATTCTGCTTGCGATTCCCCCGGGCATCTCCGGCGTCATCCTCTTCCTCCTCGCCACCAACACCACGCTCAACATCATGAGCCTCATGGGCATGCTGATGATGACCGGCATCGTCGTCTCAGACAGCATCCTCATTGTCGAGTTCATCGGCCAACTGCGTGAACGCGGTGAATCCCTCGAACACGCCATTGTCACCGCGTGCAAGGTCCGCTTGCGGCCCATCTTGATGACCACGCTCGCCACCGTGCTCGGCCTCATCCCCATGGCGCTGGCCATCGAGGCCGGCAGCGAACAATATGCCCCACTGGCGCGCGCCATCCTCGGTGGCCTCACGGTCTCCGGCACGGTCACCGTCTTCCTGGTGCCCTGCGCATACCTCATCATTCACAAGCGTCTCGAAGCTCGCCATAAAAAGGCGGTGAAGGCATGAAGATGAACAAACTTTTCACGGCTACTCTGCTCCTGTTTGCCGCGGCCGCCTCTGCACAGGCGCCGCAGCAGGCGCCCGCCCAAACCCTCACCGACATCACTCGGCAACAGGCCGAGCAACTCGCGCTCAAAAACAATCCCCGCATCAGCGCCGCGCACCTGCTGGCGCTGGTGATGGGGCAGAACACGCGCATTGCGCGCTCGGCCGAGCTGCCACAGGTCATGACCAGCATCTCTGCCGTCGACGCCGCCAACACCAGCCGCATCGGCGATTCGCCCATCAACCCCTCGCGTCTTTTCACCTACGCCGGCGCGGGTGGAAGCTTCCAGCAGTTGATCACCGACTTCGGCCGGACTCATTTTCAGGTCGCTGCCGCAAACCTGATGCAGCGCGCGCAAGAGTCCAACGCGCTGGCCACGGAGCAGGACATCCTGCTGGCCACAGACCAGGCCTTCTATCGCCTTCTCGACGCGCAATCACTGCTCGATGTGGCCAAGGCCGCGGTCAAAAGCCGCACCGACTCCTACAGCCTCGCCGAGGCGCTCACCAAAAGCAAATTGAAAAGCGACCTCGACCTCAATATCTCCGCCGCCGACCTTTCCCAGGCGCAGTTGCTGCAACTGGACGCGGAAAACGCGGTGGCCTCCGCGCAATATGCGCTCGCTTATCTGCTGGGTGACACCGGCAACCCGGTCTATCACGCCGTCGAGGACGCCTCCGCGCTTCCTCCGCCACCGCAATTCACCAACGCCCTGCTCGATGAGGCGCACGCGCAGCGACCCGACCTGCGCGCACTCCAGTTCCAAACCTCCGCCGACTTGGAAAACTTCAAGGCGCAGCGCGCGCAAAACTACCCCGTCATTACCGCCAATGCAGTCGGCGGCATCATTCCGGTCCGCACGGATACCTACTTCACACAAAACTGGTACGCGGCGGGCGGCGTGAACCTCACCCTGCCGGCCTTCACCGGCTTCCGCATCTCGGCGCAAACCAAGCAGGCAAAATTGCAGCAACTGAGCGACGACAAGCTGCGCGCTGATTTGCAGAACTCAATCGACAGCCAATTGAAAAAAGCCGTGCTCAACCTGCACACCGCATGGGACCGCATCACCGTCACTGAAAAATTTGAGACCGAGGCGAACCAGGCCTATGCCCTGGCCACCACCCGTTACAAGCTCGGCCTCAGTTCAATCGTGGAATTGAGCCAGGCGGAACTCCAAAGCACACAGGCTTCGGTTGCAGCCGTCAACGCACGCTACGACTACCTGATGGCTGAGCGCTCGCTCGATTACCAGCGCGGCCTGCTCACTCAGTAAGCCGACGCATCCAAGCTCCCGGGGCGGTGAATTGGCACGCAGTTCACCGCCACAGGCACACCGGCTGGATCTCCCGGCATCTGGCAAACATCCATCGCCGGCTGCTGGTCCAGCCCGTTTAATTCCCTGCTCGCCTCGTTCCTCGCCCTCACATCCTTCACCAGCCGCGATGAAAGGCTCCTCAAGGCAATAAATTGCGCCGCTGTCAGTTGGTCCAACTGCCCTATGCGCTTGTTGAAGACTGGCATGTCGAGCGCCGCCTCGTTCACCGTGTAAAAAGTCGCCCGCACTTCATTGAGCGTGAGCTTGCCGATCAGCTTCATGCGCTTGTCCGGGACAAAGTTTTCAATCAGCTCATCGCCCACCTTCCAGAATTGACTGTCATTGTCGGCGTCCAGGTCGTGCAGGTCCCAGATCTCTTTGCCTTTTTTCAGGCCCTCGTATACACGCCTGGCAGCCTCTGCCTTTTGCGCCTTGTTTTTCGCATTGCCAAGCGCGGTGATGGCGTCCAGCAAATCGGGATTGTCGGCGCCTAGTTGCTCGAGTTTTGACACTGCCTGTTTTGCGGACCGCGGCCCGAATCTCTCAAATTGATCGACCCCCGCATCGAATGCCTTGTCCAACGCCTCACTGGCCAGCGTTTTTGCTGCTTCCTTGAATGCCTCTTCCACCTGCCTCTGCCGTTCTTCATCGGCATTCTTGAGCCAATCGGACCATGCATCATATTCGCCCGCGGTGCGGTTGATGCCCAACTGTCGAATGGCCTGCTGGTCGTCGCGCACCTCAGCCTGCCTTCTAGCAACCAGTCCCCGCATGGCTGTCACAACCTCCGCGTTGTACTCATCCGCCGCGTTGTTGAAGGCGCCCAACTCGTCATTGATCTCCTTGTACCGCTGTCGGCAAGCCAATGAATCCACACCCTGGCACGAGTTCAAAAAGCTCGAATAGTTTGTGCAAAGGACGTGGCCGTTCCCCAGCAGCGCCGCTGCTTTCCGCGTCAGCGCCGCGCGCTCTTCCGCTTCCAACTGACTCGGCACGGGGCGCAACATGCGCATCTCGGCACGTGCCTCAACAGCGGCCACAAACAATATAAGCAAAAGCAATTTCAAATTCCGCATGGCAACACCTTCAGGGGGCGGGCGTCGGTGTGGCGCCTGCGGGCTTGGGACGGCTACCCGCCAGCAGGTTGCTTTCATATTGCGCATACACCTCGGCGGACTTTTTCTCCATCAATGTTTTGTACAGCGCGCTCAAGGTTTCACGTCCGGCGCCCTGCGCGGCGGCCTCTTGGAATGCTTTTTGCGCGCGCTCGGTTTCCTGCACCGCCTGCTGGTACTGGCTCGCCTTCTGGTCATAGACAGCCTTGTATTGCGGTGACTTGGCCACCGCCTGCGGATTCGGCGGCGGGATCGTTTTGTCAACAATTACGACGTTGCCGTTGAATGAGTCGTAATCGCTCACCGGCGTTTTGCCCTGGTGCTCGCTCACATTGTTCAACTGCTGCCATGCCTCGCTGTGCTCAAGAGAAGGCTTGATGTGGGCCGCCTCCAGGTCATTCGCCGCCTTCTGAAAATCCGCGTCAAAGCCGCCGCTCAAATCGTTGAAATCTGATTTGTCGGTGCTGAGTGCGGACCGCGCGTTTTCAAGGTCGCTCTTCTTTGCGTTGGCGGTGTCCCGCGCGCTGACCGCGGTGTTTGATTCATCCGTCAGGTTCTGTACAAGCGACTTGACTTCAGAAAGGAGATTGCCGGCCTCTGCGTTGAACTGGTTCACCTTCGCCTGGCAGGGAGCCATGTTGTTCGACGGGCAGGTGAAGACGCAGTTGTCCCCGCTGATGGAGCCCCCCAACTGCCCGCACGTCTGGTTGGCCTGTTGCATCAGCTGATTGACGCGCGCTTTGGCCGATTCGCCGTCAGTTTGCAGTTGCTGCTCAAGCGCGCTTGCGCGCGAATCCGCATTCTGAAAATCCGCCTCCAGCCCGTCAATTTTACTTTTGTCCGAATCGACTTGCGATGAGAGTTGGTCAATTCGCCCGGCCTTGCTTTCAAGGCTGCCAATCTCCTGGTTCACCGCCTCCTGCTTCCCTGCTTGCAATGCGTTTGAATGGACATACGCGTTGTACTCCTGCCTGAGCGAGCCAACCTTGCCTTGATAAGCGCCGTCCTGCGCAGGAGCATTATGGGCCAAGCAGAGCCCCAGGCTGGGGATGAGAAAAAGCACGGCTCTTATTTTCATTTGCCACCCCCTTGATTTTGAAATTTTATGAGCAAAATCCTCGCGTCATTTTCAGCGGAGGCACGCTCGTCTTCGGTGAGTATTGCGGCCAACTGCTGTTGCTGCCCGCGCGCGTAGCTGTTGCCTTGCATCTCCGCCACAGTGAACCATTCATAGGCCTGCGCCATGTCCTCCGGCTCGCCGGTACCAGTCGCGTAAGCCATTGCAACAAGCGCGGAGGCATTGGAGTCGCCCTGCGCCGCGGCCTTGCCGTACCACTCCACGGCTTGCTCTGGCACAGCCGCCACACCATCCCCATTTGCGTACCAAAGTCCCATGGTCGTCTCGGCCAGCGGATAGCCCGCATGCGCCGCCTCGCTCATCAGCGTCACAGACCGAAGTGTGTCCTGGTTGACGCCCAACCCGTTTTTGTATAGAAACGCCAAGTCGTATTTCGCCTCGGGAGTGTTGATCCCGGCCAACTCCTTCGCCGCTGTCTCAAAATCCCCGTTCTCCAAGGCAAGCCGGGCTTCCCGCATCCGCGTTGCTGGGTCCTTATGAAAAATAAGCAAGTAGGCGGCAAGTGCGACCACCGCAATAATCACCGCCGAATAGGCAAGATGAACGTTCCTCTTTCCCGCTTGCGGTTTTTCCGCCGACAAGGGCGGTAGAACCGGTGGCAATGGCTCCGAACTCGTAGGCAATGGAGGCGGCATGGGCGGCAATGGCGGTGGAACCACCGGCAAAGGAGGCGGCTCGGGATCGCGATGCTGGTTCTGCCCTGCATCAAACTGGTCGTTCATGGTTTCTCCTCGTGATGAATTCACATTGCAAATACAATGGCTCTCTGAAGAAAGGCTCCGCACCGGTGGGGCGCAATCAAAACGCGCCAGAAAATCCACAACCGCAAACTGCCCGCTGCAATGAATGGCAAGGATTTTACTGCAAATTCAATACAGTGGGCACTTCATTTCTTTTGTGGGCCATCGCTTCTCTGCCCCACGCACCTGGAACGGCAGGGCGGGGTTTCCTTGCAAGAAATAAATTATGGGCACTTCATCAAAGGCCGCGGCAGCGTTCCGCGGCCACTGCGGCTTTATTCTTTCTTCTTCAACTTCTCCTGGTAAAAACGCAGCGCATCCCGCAATGCTCCTTCGGGATCGCTCTCCCGTCTCGCTGATACGGGCGGCATTGCCCGCTCCCCACTTTCGGCCGGCTCTTCCTCACGCGCCACGGGTTTATCCTCCGCCGCCTCTTCCATCGCGGCAACTGTCTCCGCCTTGGTTGCAATCCCCAGCAGCGGCTCCACGCGATAGCCAAACTGTTTAGCTGCCGCAAGCGCATGGCTGACCGCCTGGCCCAGTTCAACAAAACCGGCCTTGTTCTGCTCCGGGTCTTCCGCCAGCCGCAGAAGCTGCGGCAATATCACCCACCACAGCAGCTCTTCATACTTCTCGCGTACCAGGTAAAGTTTCTCCCCTGCGTGGTGCACGCCGGCCAGCCAGCGCAAGTCCGGGTCCAGCCAAAGGTCGCGCGCAATCAGGCCCGGTGGCTGATTCGCCTCGTTCTCCGTTGGCTCCGCGGCTTCCATCACTGCGTCTTCCGCGCCCGCCACAACTCCCGTTGTCGCCGACTCATCACCGGCGCTGGCTGCATTTTCCATCTCTGCGGAGGGCACCTCAATCGCCTTCGCACCCTCCTGCTCCGTCAGCAAACCAACCTTGATGCGTGCCGCCGCGCGCCACGCCTCTTCCCCTTCAAACCCCAGCGCCTCAAAGCTGCGGGCAATCGGCTCGCGCAAACGAAGTTGGTCAAATAAATCCACGCCCGCCAAAGCCGGTTCTTCCGGGTTGAACGATTCAGCCAGCAACTCCAGCACGCACCATGCAAGCACCGGCCCCCAGATGGCCGTCGATTGAAGCTTGGGACTCGACGAGGGAAGTGTGCGCCGGGCCTCTTCACTCCACGGCGCAGAAAAGAATTGCTCGAGCAACGGCAACCGCATCACCGCGCGCAAACGGCGCTGCATCGCGTAACCAAGCATCATCGGGGCGTCCGGCCTTGCGGCGCCTTCGGCGCGCACGCAATACGTTTTTTGCGCCTCCACCAGGAACGGTTCAACCCGTTGCCAAAACTCCTCAAGGAAGGCACGACGCTCCATCTCCACGCCTTTGCCACCCCCCGCTCCCGCCTTGCTCGTCCGTGGCTGCTCAGCTAGATCCGCAAAACGGCTCACCAGCTCGGGCGCAAGCACCGCGCGCAGTGCGTTGTGCACGGGCGCAAGCTCCAATTCATGCAGCGCGTCTTCAAGGCTGGCCACGCCACGGCCATTGAGATGGTCGCACAGGCGGTCCCAGGGATATTCCGCCGTAGCGTGCAGCTCCTGCCAGTCCATGAAAACATGCGATTGATACGCGCCAAGTGCTAGTGTGAGGCCGCCGTGCACCAGATCCGGCTTGCGTTTCAAATATTCAAGCCCGGTCAGTGAGTCGCGCCAAGCAATCACCGTCAGTGCGTCACTGCCAAGCGCCAGCCCGTCCGCCAAGCGGCGCTGCCGCAACTGCCCTGAGCCTTTGTCCGCATACGCCGCCGACCAGTCAATCGTGCCGCGCGTTTGCCCGTACCGGTTGTTGAAAACCACCAGCGCGCGCTGCCCGCCGCTCTGGTTTGAATACGCGTAAACATTCTCATCCACCACGCCGTCGGCCATGAAAAAATCGTACAGCAGAAAATTCGCGCTCTCGGCAAACAGCCAGCGCCGCTTGAGCAGTGGTGCAATTTCGCGCTCATGCCGCTCCACCAGCCACTGGTTCGGCCATTCCTCATAGCGCGGGCGGTAGTACTCCATGCCGTACTTCTCGGTGAAGCCCTCCACCTGCCCATGGCCGAACATCGGCAACCCGGGCAATGTCGCCATCATCACCGCCCCCCCAATACATTTGTCCCCTGTGCCGAACTGGTCAATCGCCGTGCGCTCATCGGGGTTGCT
>JAJXXN010000118.1 GCA_021781075.1 Acidobacteriota bacterium
GGGCAATTCGGCTAATCCTCGCTCCGGCTGGCAGGTCTACATCCTGCCGTACATGGACCAGGCGCCCCTATACAACCAGCTCCATTTCGATGGACCGCTCCCAGGCGCGGTTTATGGCGGCGTCAAGGGAAGTGTCACTCGCATTGTCCTCCCGGATCGCGATGAGGCCGGTGAGAAGCAGGCCGATGGTGCCCTCGCTGATGACGTTCTTGACTGCGGTCTTGACGAAGACGGATTGGTCAAAGACAACGTCGGCCTTGGATCCCGGGGGCATGTCGAGCAGGTGGGCCACCTCGTCGCGAATGCCGTTGACGATGGAGATGGTGTTGGAGTCGCCACCCTGCTTGAGGACGGGGATGTAGACCGAGTGCTGCCCGTCGACGCGGACGATGTTGTATTGCAACTGCCCGCCATCGACGGCGTGGCCGATGTCGCCAACCAGGAGGGAGCCGTTCCCCTGGCTGCGGAGGGGGATGGAGTTGACCTCTTCCGGGGTGGGGACCTGGCTGTTTGCGTAGACGTTGAAGTCCTTGGTGCCGATGCGGACATCGCCGGCGGGCAGGATGAGGTTGGAGTCGTTGACCGCGTTCACCACGTCCATGACGCTCAATTGCGCAGCCTCAAGCTTCACAGGGTCGACATAGACCATGATCTGCCGGTAGCGACCGCCATAGGGCTGGGGCACGGATGCGCCCTGGACGTTTGCGACCTGGTTGCGGACGGTGAACTGCGCAGTGTCCTTGAGCTGGGTTTCATTCAACCCCGCGCCTTTAAGGGTGATGAGACAGACGGGAAGATTGGCGGCGTCAAAGCTCAACACAACGGGCGGCAGAGTACCCGGCGGCAGGCGCCGCAGGTTGGCCATGGCGAGGTTGGAGATGTTGCTGACGGCCGCATTCGGGTCGGTACCCTGGTGGAAGTAAATTTTGATGAGGCTGACGCCAGTGAGCGAGCGGGACTCGATGTGGTCGATGTTGCTGCCGAGGGTGAAAAAGCGCTCGTAGCTGTCGGTGATGTCGGA
The DNA here is from genome assembly GCA_021781075.1 of Acidobacteriota bacterium. Lineage (GTDB taxonomy): Bacteria > Acidobacteriota > Terriglobia > Terriglobales > Acidobacteriaceae > CAIMNN01. The sequence goes on from JAJXXN010000118.1 coordinate 1,022, forward strand.
TTCGATCTGCTCGGGGGGCATGCCGGAATAAAATGTCGCGACCACGACGACCGGCAGCTTGATTGGCGGAAAGAGGTCCACGGGCATGCCAAGGATGGCGACGAGGCCGACAACCACCACAAACATGCACGACATGAGGATGAAGAAGGGGTAACGGATGGAAAAACTAGACATCTATTTTCCCCCTTCGGAATTGGAATCGTGGTATTCGAGCAGGTCCTTGCTGGCCGGGACCGGGGTGACACGCTCACCCTCGTGGAGGCTGCTTTGACCCGCGGCGATTACGGTGGCGCCGGGCTCAATGCCGGAGAGAATCTCCTGGCGATTGGCGCTGGTGATGCCGAGTTTTACATTGCGTTTTTCAATTACGCCGGAAGAGTTGACGATCATGACAGAGGGCGAGTCACCTGTGATGATGGCTGTGGCCGGGATGACGAGTGCGTCGTCCTTCTTTTCAAGGTCAAAATGAATATCCGTGTACATGCCGGGCGCCAAGGAGAGGTCCTTGTTCGGCAGGTCGATTTCGGTTTGCATGGTGCGAGTATCCATGCTCACATCGCGCGCGAAGCGGATGACAGTGCCGGTGAATTCCCGGCCCGTGGCCTGGATGCGGACGGTGGCAGTTGAGCCTTCGTGGACGAAGGGGACGTCGGACTCGGGGATGGCCATGCGCAGGCGCAAGAGGTCGCTTTGCGCCAAACGGACGAGTGCCTGCGCGTTGCTCTCTGCCGTTCCGGCAGGAATCAGCGAGCCGACATCGGCATAGCGTGCGGTGACCACACCGTCAAAGGGTGCGGTGATGACGGAGTATTGCTGCAGGCTCGAGGTGCGCATCTTGTCGGCCTTCGACATGCCCAACTGCCCCTCGGCGGCCGCGATGGCCGAGCGGGTGGCCTCCACCTGCGCGGCGGTGGACTGGTCCTTGGCCTCCGCATCGTCAAGCTCCTGCTGCGCGATAAGGCCGGGCTGCTGTTCGGAGGCCTGCTTCATGCGGACAAAGTCGAGATGCGCGGCGTTGTGCAGCGCCTCGTCACGCGCCAGGTCGCGCTTCAGTTTCGAAATTTCATCGGTTGAACGCTGTACGGAGGATTCCGCGCCAACAACCTGCGCGTCAAGTTCGGGGACTTCAAGAACGGCGAGGGTTTCTCCTTTGCGGACGCGGTCGCCAATATCAACGTAGATATGGCGGACGTAACCGCTGACCTTGGCGTGCACGTCAACATCCTGATAAGGCTGGAAGACGCCGGCCAGGTCCAGGGTGCGCGCAATGGGGGCCTTTTGCGCGGTCACCACCGAGACGCGCTGGACAGTGTTATTGTCGTCAGACTTCTTATTGCAACCCGTAAAAAAAACAAGGGTTAAAACAGAAATTGCAGTCATCGCCACCGAAGTGGCCATGAAAGTGATGCGTTTGCCGTTCATGGCGGAGAACTCCTTCAGGAAAAAAATCGTAAATTGTTCAAAATCCCCGGCCTTTTGCCGGCAAAAAATTTAAGCGCAGTTCGACGGAGGGGGGCGTCGGAACATGGAAACCCAATGGATTGCGAAAGGTTTGGCGCGAAAACTTGTTGGCTGCATTGCGGTGGGGATAGCCGCTGCGAGGCGCAGGGGAGCGCAAGCCAGCCAGGAAGCAGGAGCGGTCTGCTGTTTGAGTGTGGAGCTTTGCAGTCTCGCGCCCTGATCCTTATCCCCGGAGCAGCTATTGAGGAGCTTGGCCTCAGGGATTTTATGGAACAAAGTTGAGGCGCGGTAGAGGGAGAGTTTGTATCCCATCCCCCAGGCAACAACGGCCACTGAAACCAAGAGACACAATACAGCTGCAAACCAGCGCGCCTTGCGCCGGTTTGAGCAGCAGGTATCCATCTGAGTTTGTGCCTTCATTTCTGTTGCCCCGACCTCTCAGGACCCAAAATGCCTGATTTCTGTGCGTTATCTCCATTATAGAGACGAGCTTGAGGCGGAAAGTGTTTCCAGATGGCAGTTTCACACTGGAAGAGATTAAAAAATTCCCGCAGGTTGCAGAATGCCCAAAATAGAAGGCAAAATACCATTTCAATGTTGCTTTAATCTGTCGCTGGAAATATGAAAACCGATTACAGCCGCAGGGGGCTTGCGGCAGTTTGATGCAATCCTGGCCATGGACGCAGTCTGCGGCGAACCCTTAAACCCAAATCTGAAGCTGAACAGCCAGCCAAAGAGTAGCATGATGACATGCTGGCGGAGAGAGAGGGATTCGAACCCCCGGTACCCTTTCGAGCACAACGGTTTTCAAGACCGCCGGTTTAAACCGCTCACCCATCTCTCCGCATACTAGGACTATTGTAACCAAATTCCACAAAGGCATTCCATGGAAAGAGAAGCCGTTGATTTTTGACGGCAAGAATTGCCCTGTATAAAAATTTCCAATTACCCCGAAGGTTGTTGGCGCACACCCCAGGCTTCATGCAAACTGGCGGCGTGGCGATAAACAGCCTGAGGGCCTTCAACATGTCCACGACCGTTGCACTGCCAGAGGAGCTGCAAAAGGCCAGGCGCGTAGCCGCAATGATGGAGCGTTTTGGTCGGGGCAGAATCAAGCTTCTACTCGCCTTCTTTTTCACTGCCGCGGGCTTGTATGGCATCTTTTCAGACTCTGAATACATCACCACGAGCGATGCCGTGATTTCAGCCTACGCCCTGGATGTGAGAACGCCCGTCGAGGGCACGCTATCCGATATTCCAATAGCGGCGGGCGGCATGGTTTCCAAGGGGCAAGTGCTCGCGCGTGTCAAAAACCCACTGCTTGACCAGCGCCCCTATGATGACCTGACGGCGGAGCAGGTACGCGCGGAGTCGAGCGCTGAAGCGCTGGAAAAGGAGCGCGGGTCGTTGCTGGCGGAGAAGCGGCACCTCGAGGCGCGCACGGGGAATTACCTGGAAATGGTGAACCACCGGATGAGCGACCAGATGCATGTGACCGAGCGCGCGCTGGGCGCGTTGAAAAACAGCCTGGCCCAGGCGGAAGTGGACTTGAAGCGCGGGGAAGGGCTGCACGATGCAGGGATCATGGCCGATGCGGATTACGAAAAACTGCTGTTGAACAGGAATGTGCTGGCTGAGCAGGAGAAAGAGGCAGAGGCCGACTTGGCGGTGAACACAAGCGAGGCGACGGCGGCGAGGCGGGGCATTCTCTCGGAGCCTGGAACCAACAATGATGTGGCCTATTCGCAACAGCGAGTGGATGAGCTGGGGATATTGCTTGCCGCCAACGCGCGGCAACTGGCAACGGCGCGCGCCGAGGCTGCGGAGGCTGAAAGCGCGATTGCGCGCGAGTCGGCGCGGAACAACTCACTGTCGGAATTCCAAATCACCTCGCCAATCACCGGCCAGATCTGGCGGCTGAATTCGATCAATGATGAGCACGTTGGGGCGGGAACGTCGGTGGTGACGCTCATCGATTGCGCGCGGCAATTTGTGCTGGTTGAAATTCCCCAGGAGCGCATGGCGGACATTGAAGTGGGCCGCACCGCGTGGATGCGCATAACCGGGGAGCAGGAGGAGCGTGAAACGCAGGTGATCTCCATACAAAGCGACCCGCAGATGGACTTTGACCATAAACTGACGGCGCTTCCGTATCGCGAACCGGACAAGAAACTGGCCATGGTGGTGTTGAGCATGACGCAGGGCGGCGCGGCTCCCGCGCCCGGCTGCGCCGCCGGTCGCGAGGTGCGCGTACGCATACCCACCCGGCCCAACAGCTACTTCACCCGTCTTGCGCGGCGTGCGTTTTAGGCGGCCTTACGCCGCGTATCCCCTTTGAGGCACCAGCATGGACCAGCTCGCCACCTACATCCCGCTTCTGCTCTCGGTGGGGGCGCTGATGCTGCTCTTCGAGCTCTTCGGCGTGCAACGCACCCTGGTGCGCGCCGCAGCCTCGATGCTTTGCACCTTTTTGACCCTCCGCTATCTTTACTGGCGGCTCACCTTCTCGCTGCCGCATCACCAGAACCCGTTGCAGCGCTCGTGGACCCTGCTTTTTCTTGCCATTGAAATCGGGACACTGGTCAGTGCAATCCTCATTTATTTCTTCATGTCGCGCACGCTCTCGCGCACGCCTGAGTCGGATGCGCACCGCTATTCGCCGCACCACCATGCGCCTGTCGATGTCTTCATCGCCACCTACAACGAGCCGCGGGATGTCATCGAGCGTACGATGGTTGGCGCCAAGGCCATCGACCACGAGGACCTACGCGTCTGGATTCTTGACGACGGCAGCAGGCCCTGGGTGGAAGAACTGGCCGGGCAACTTGGGGTACGATACATAGCGCGTTACAAGGGAAAGCACGCCAAGGCGGGGAACATCAACAATGGCGTCCATCTTGCGCTCGATGGCGACGGGCGCAAGCCCGAGTTCTTCCTCATCCTGGACGCGGATTTTGTGCCATCGAACCAGATACTCAACCGGGTGCTTGGCCTGTTTGACGATCCCACGGTGGGGATAGTCCAAACCCCACAGCATTTTTTCAACCCCGACCCGTTGCAGAAAAACCTGTTCACCAGCGCCGTCTGGCCCGATGAGCAGCGCTTTTTTTTCAATTCGCTGATGCCCTGCAAGGACGCGTGGGGCGCGGCGTTTTGCTGCGGGACATCAGCCATCTTCCGCACCCGTGCATTTGTGGAGGCGGGCGGCATGGCTGTTGACACCGTGACAGAGGACATGTTGACCAGTTTCAAATTTGACGAGCATGGTTACAAAACCATCTTCCTCAACGAGCGGCTTTCACTTGGCCTCGCCCCGGAATCGATAGTCGACTTCATCTCGCAGCGCAGCCGTTGGTGCCTGGGTGCCATCCAGCAGATTTACACCCGCTGGAACTTTGCCGGCAAAGGTTCGCACTCGTTCATCAACCGGCTGGCGTTTTTTGACACGGTTGTTTACTGGATCAGCGGCGCGGCATTCAAAATCATGCTGGTCAGCGCGCCGATGGTCTTTTGGTTCACCGGCACGGCTGTGTTGAAAGCCACCGGCGCCGAGCTTGTCTTCTGGATGGCCCCCGTCTTTCTCACCAACGTGCTATACATGCACTACCTTGCCGGCAACCGGGTGCTGCCCATCATGACCGACATCACCCAGCTCCTCACCGCCTTTGTCATTTTGCAAACAGCGATCACCGGCCTGCTCAGGCCCTTTGGCCGTCCCTTCAAGGTCACGCCCAAGGGCATATCCACGGGGCGCATCACCATCCATTGGGCCCTGCTTTGGCCACATGCGACCATCGCCGCGCTCACGTTGCTCGGCTTGGTGCTCAATCTCTCCCGCTACAGCCCCGCGCACGGGTTGCAGGGATATGCCACCAATGTTGTCTGGTCGCTCTTCAATTCCGCCATGCTCATCCTGGCCGCACTGGCATGTGTGGAGCAGCCGCACCGTCGCCGCGATGAACGCCTGCCCATCGTGGAGGGCGCACTGTTGCGCTTCGCGAATGCATCCGGCGGGCAGAAAACCCTCCTCCCTGTCACCGTCACCGATGTTTCGCTGGGCGGCGCCGCCATTCAACCCTCCGACAATCTGCTGCTCGCCCTGCGCAGGGGCGACCATCTTGAGGCCATCATCTTCAACCGCAGGGATGAATACCCGCTCCTCGAGGTGCCCGCATCCGTCGCCACGTTGCGACAACACACATTGGCGCTCAAGTTTCCACCCGAGGACTGTTATCGTCGCGCCCTCATTCTCAAGCTCTTCACCGGCGAGTATCACCGCGAGGTCGCGCAGATCAGCCCCATAGCCGTCTTCGCGGGCCTTCTCCACACCCTGCTCTTTTAGCCCGCAGGGCGCCCTGGCGCCCGGCCCCGCTTTCCACAACCGGTGCGCGGCGTTTATGAATTCTTTACGGCTCTTCCGCGCTTTCGCGTTACCCTAATACCAATAACAGGATTCAACCACTGG